>NZ_JBHFKT010000015.1:0-112990 GCF_042879335.1 Photorhabdus sp. RM96S
TCTTTTTTTAAAGCAGAACGAGGCGGTATCATGACAGCGCTACCTTGCAGAGATGTACTGTGCCTACATTTTACTCAATTTTGTGGCTGTGAAAAGTTTTTAGAGGTTCCCATGAGTTATTTTCAACACCAAACCCACCGCCAGACCAGAACCTTCACCACAACATTATAAGGCAGTGATATACCGGCTTTCAGAGCGCTTTCGAGTACCGTTTCAACTGTTGCCAGGGTAAACGTCTGCCCCTCTAACGTGCCGGTGAAGGTCGAGCGGCGGGAGAACCATTTTTTCAACATGCTAGTTTCCCCTGCACATCAGCAGCCCATTATCAAAAACACTGCCCATCACCACTTGGTCAGCCAACGGTGCCGCGACGCTGATTGCCGCCAACATCTGACCATGGCTTTGGTGAATCACCTGAGCGCGTTCTGCTTCCCCATTTGAGGCAATCGCCAACTGCCAGACCAGAGATGGTGAACGCACTTGCGCATCCTTTTGGTACGCCGCCAGTTTCAGCAGTTGTGGGTGTGCGGCCACCAATAATCTGTCCCCTTTTTCATCAGGCATAATATTGTCTACCCCGTGCAAGCCGGTTGCCCGACTCAGTAACATAGGTGCCGTCCCACCTGGTTGCCATGCCCAACTGCTTACGGCACCGCTTGTGGTTTCCGCCACATACAGCCGTTCCCGTTGTCGGTCATAATAAATACCGTTCGCAAAGTGCAACCCATCGAGCAATGTGTGCACCCCAGAATCATCGATCAGTAATACGCGTGCGAGTGGCAAGCGCAGGTAATCTTCAATGCGGCCGAGCAGACCGGAATACGCGTGATCCCGTGTGAGCAACCAGCGGGTTTTATCAATGACACTGATATCATTGATATTTTTTCCAACACTGCGTGACAACGCAGGTTGATAAATCAGCCGCATTGCTGCACGTTCAAAACGGAAAACGTCAATACGGTCCTCTTGATGACGATGATTCACCACGTAAACCCAGGTGTTTCCCTCCTGTTGCCATACGTCTATACCATGCGGGAAAAATTCCGCTGGATAATCCCCTGGCAGCAGCAAAGGTGCCTGTCCCGGTTGTAAGTAATAGAGGGCACCTGACGCATTACCATGGCGGTTAAGACTGCTAATTAACACACCGCCATCTTGCAACGGCACGATATCTTCAGCTCCGTTGACACCCTCTATTTTTCTACACTGCTGCATGTGAATATCTTGAACGCGGTAGAAAACGCCCGCATCAAACAGCAGATTGATCGTATACGCCAACGCAGCAATAACCAGTGCAATACCCATCAGCTTTTTCATCAGGCTTCCACTTCAGCAGGTGAATAAAATTGCTGATTCACTGCGTCCACGCCCTGCTCCGCCAAGACATTGATCACAGCCAGGTAATGTTCCAGCAGCTCAGCAGCTATATGCGCAGAGAAGTAACGCTCCTGATAGTCCAGCTCGATTGACAACCCTTCAGCCATTTCCACTACGTTCACCATTAGCGGGAACTCAACTGCACTGACGGGCAGCATTGACAGGCTAGCTTGCCACTGGCGCATTTCGGTCAGCGGTGCATGAGGTTCAACATTGAACGTGGCCAGCACAGGGAATTGTGCGCTTTCGCCATGGAAACAATGAGCTGGTAATGCTGACGCATCACGCTGAGCCAACGCAGCTTGATGTATCGCAGCAACAAATTCAGACAGTGACGAGCTGGCGGCGCTGTCAAAACAAAACGGCATCAAACTGACACATTGCCCCACAAGCCCTTCACTCCGTTCAAAATCCCGACCGGAATTCGGTACAGCAACAGGCAGCAAAGAGTGACCAATAAACCTCTCTAAGGCCAACACAAACAAGGCGCTCAACATCACAAAACGAGTTACCCGTAGCTTTACGGCAGCTTTCCGTAACTGAGACGGTAATTCTGGGTAATCCACGCTCCCTTTTAAGCGCTTACCTTGATATGGTGCTACTTGCTGAATAACCAGTAACGTACGCGCAGGGTTCAAACGCGGTGCTGGTAGTTTAGCCAAGCACTGGGCAATGAGGGCAGTATTTGCCGTCTTTTCCGCATGTATAAAGCGCAAATAGCTTGGCGCTGCTGCCAGTTCAGGCAACTGTCCTGCCATGATGGAATCATATATATGGAGTAGTTCGCGCAGCATCACCATAAATGACCAACCATCTGCAACGGTATGGTGCGCGGCCAAAGCCAGCGTTGAGCCGCCGACATGCCGTAACAGTAATACACGAGCCAATGGAGCAGTTAACAAGGTGAACGATTGAGCCGCAAACGCCGCCAATCGGCCATTATTTTCTGCCTGTTCACTGCATTCTTCGGTAAAATCTACGCCACCTACGCAAGATGCCATGACCTGCAACTCGCCAGTGCCGTTGAACTGCATACGCAATGCTTCATGGCGTTCACTCAATAGAGTCCAGGCTTGGCGCATCATGGAACCATCGATCTGACGAGCCGTTTCGATGACGCAACCAATGTTACCCGCGCGTAGCCCCAACTCCCCCTCAGCGGCCAGCAGTGTAAAACGCTGTTGGCGGTCAGTGGCAGGGTAAGATGTATTAGGTTGCAAACCATCCTCACCGAAGAAGCCATCGGCACGCATGGCATTGAGGCTTTCTTTAACCGCAGTGATAAACAGCTCAATATCCTGTGTGGTGTGCGCAGTGGACACAAAGCAGTTACGGCCTTCCCAAATAAAGATGCCGCGCAACATGAGATGATGGAACAAGATGTCGTAGTTACCGCTAAATTTGAAACGGAATAAACTGCCAGCGGAAACAATTTCGATCGGAGTTCCCGTCGTCGCAAACCAGGTGTTGAGCGTTTGCGCGAGGTCGTTCGTTTTCTGGTTGATATCGTCATAGAGTCTAGGGTGGTTCTTGATATATTCGAGTACGGCTTTGCTCGCAGCCATGGTCAGCGGGTGTTTGGAGAACGTCCCCGCAAAGAAAATCAGCTCGGCCTGTGGCCAAGACTCATCACCATATTGCCAGAAGCCACCATCGATACTGTCCATAAAGCGTGCAGAGCCAGCAATAACACCAATTGGCATACCGCCACCGACAATTTTCCCATAGGTAGCAATATCTGCTTTCACGCCGTAATACGCCTGTGCACCACCGGCAGCCAAACGGAAACCGGTAATCACCTCGTCGAACATCAAGGTGATATCGTGTTCAGCCGTCAATTTACGCAGCGCATGCAAATATTCGCGCGGTTGATGGTTGGGATACCGGCTTTGTACCGGCTCAACGATGACCGCTGCTAATTGATCGGCATATTTAGCAATCAGTACCAGGCTCTCTTCACTGCCATACTCAAGTACCAGCAGATCCTCTACCAGTGACGCTGGTGTACCGGCAGCAATAGGTATCGCGTGCTCTGGTGTCTCCCCTCCCTGTTGGCGTCCCAAAATGCCGTCAAACACACCGTGATAAGAACCGCTAAACAGCGCCACTTTATTTTTGCCTGTCACAGCGCGCGCCAAGCGTATGGCGCTCATTACCGCTTCAGAACCAGAATTACAGAAAGCCACGCGCTGCTGACCCGTCAGCTCTGCGATCAACGTTGCCACCTCACCAGCAAGGGAACTCTGTGGCCCAATTTGCATGCCTTGGGACAACTGCGCGGCAACGGCTTGCTGCACGCATTCCGGCGCATGCCCTAACAGGTTGGCACCAAATCCCATAGTGAAGTCAATGTATTCATTGCCATCCGCATCCCAGATACGGGCACCTTGTGAACGCACTCCGACCAAAGGATAGAGCATTTCTTTTGTGGATAAACGGAAGCCCGCAGATGCTCGGTTATCGGCCAAGACGGCGCGGAATTGTTGAGCATTATGTTTCGAACTTGCCGTTTTCCTGACAAATTGCTCAGTCAGTTGCTGAATATGTCTGTCACGTTTAGCCCCCAGCGAAGCCTTTTGGGTTTCCTTTTTTAACCAACTGTTGTGCGCACCGGCTTTAGTCGGTGTTGCATTGGTCTGTGCCTTATCCGTAACCATAGGTTTAGCCACCAGTGGCTGCGGGAGTGTCGCCACTGGTGCGCTGGCCTCTACAGCGGGCAGTGCCGGAGCGGGTTGAACTATGCCGCCATTGAGTAAGCGAAGCTGTTGTGACATGATCTCTAACTGCCGTGCAATCAAGCCTTGCAGTGTTTCAGGAACCGCAACCGATACCGCCCCCCCGAGTTCGCCCGCATGAACCGATGTAGGTGTTACCGTGGGTTCTGCACATGGCACAACGGGCATAGCACCGCGATTTTCATTAACCGGAGCAACGGGTTCCGCCACCTGGGCATGCTCCACGACATAGTGGAGCACCGCATCCAGCGTATTTAACTCTTCAAACAGTGAGCGCATAGGGATCGCGACCCCGTAACGATCTTTAATGGTATTGATTGCATCCAACAGAACCAACGAATCCGCGCCCATTTCCAGAAAAGGCAGATCGTCATCCAAATCCTCAGGCTGCGCCCCAAGATACCCGGCTATAATCGCTTTTATTTCGCTCCGTAATTGGTGGTGTTGTGACATAACGTCCTCATGTGAAGATGATGGCTGCATTAACTTTTCATCCGCCAACCAGTAGGTTTTTTTACAAAATTGGATAGCTGGCAGCGTCAACGCCTCACGGCCCATTGCGAGGTACAGCCTGTACCACTCGATGTCATGCCCGTGTTGCCACAATGAGCCAAGCAGCGTCAGCAGTGATTGATATTCATGTCGATGGTCAGCCGCGGCCAATACGTGTTGCCCACGGTCTGTCACAACAACAAATTTGCCCAGCGAACTGTCTGCACTCAGATCCACAAACGTATATTTCTCTTCTTCAAACAGTGCCCTAATTCCTTGCAAAAAGTGAACCGGTTGCCGAATTTGCTGGACCCAGTAGTCAGCCGTCGTATATTGACGTACCTTGCCGTCAAGATTGCTGTAGAAAGGCAGATTCCCTTCTTTAAAATCAATGTGTTGCGTTAGCCAGAGTTGATACTCTGACAAGATCGGGTCCATCAGGTGAGAATGGAATGCGTTGGCGGTTTTAATACGCCGGGCATGACCGCCCAGCCCAGAAATGTCTTTCAGGCAGGCTTCAATCGCCGCAGTACTCCCTGTAATGGTTGTCAGCGTCGGCGTATTAAACGCAGCAATGGCAACCTCTCCTGCCCATGGGGCGATGTAGCGACGAACCTCATCTTCACCGCTGAACACCACGGCCATCGCGCCATGTTGGGTCAGACTGCCCATCAAGTGGGCGCGTTGGTGAACCATTGCCAGCCCGTGCTCCAACGATATTTGACCAGCAATAACCGCGGCGCAATATTCACCCAGGCTATGACCAATCACGGCCGCTGGGCGTAACCCAAGCTGCATCAAACTCTCTGCTATGGCATAGCTGCACGCAAACAGGGACAACTGACAAGTTTTAGCACAGCGCTGCCAGCTGTCGTCTTGAGCATGTAGCGCCTGGCGGATATCGATTTGATAACGTTGTAAAACCGTATCAGCCAGTTGGTCAAAGCACTTGCGATAATATGGCAGATGCTGATACAAGGCTGCCCCCATGCCAATTTGTTGCGTTCCCTGCCCAGGGAATAACCAGACCTGAGGCTGCGCTTTGCCCGCTTTGCTACCGCTGATTTGCATCAGGTTCTCGGCCAATTGCTGGCGGTTGGCCCCAAAGGCAAACCCACGGTAGCGTGGGTGGTCATAACGGGTATTGACCAGACGGCACCACGCCGAGACGTCAGCATCATGTTGCAACTGCAAGCTGCGGTATACACCGTCACGCTGGGCGTTAAAACCCTGTTCTTCATGCGAGGCCACCAGCAGTAACGTTAACGGTAACGCTTCCTCTTCACCTTTTGCCGCCTGCGGACAGTCACGCAGGATCACGTGACCATTGGTTCCCCCAAAGCCAAAACTACTGACACCTGCATAGCGTTGGCCCTCAGCCGACTCCCATGCACAACTGCGGTTCCCCGCTACCGAAACTCGGCGGCTAATGGCGGCAATATGAGGATTGATTTGTTTGAAATTTAAATGAGGTACACGCTGTTGGTAGTGCAGCATTAAGGCCACTTTCACAACCCCAAGCACGCCCGCGGCGACTTCCAGATGACCAATGTTCGTCTTGATCGACCCCACCTGCACCGCTGCGGGTTGATGGCGTTGCGCGAACACCGCCTCCAGCGCTTGAAATTCAATCAGGTCGCCCAATGCCGTACCGGTACCGTGTGCTTCCACGTAATCGATATGGTTGCTATTGATGCCCGCCTCGGCCTGCGCCCGTGCGATAACCGCCTGTTGTGATAGGCCATTCGGCGCAGTGATCCCATTGCTACGACCATCCTGATTGATGGCACTCGCTACCAGAGTGGCATAAACCCGGTCACCATCGGTCAGTGCTTGTGCCAGTGGTTTTAAAATGACGATGCCACATCCTTCACCGCGCACATATCCGTCGGCCCGTGCATCGAAGGTTTTACACCGGCCATCTGGCGCCAACATATGCGCCTGCGTAAAGACGGTCTGTAAATGCGGTGTCAGAGCCAAGTTCACGCCGCCAGCGATAGCCAGCGTACTACGCCCCGAACGCAGGCTTTGTATCGCCGTGTCAATCGCGACCAGAGAAGAGGAACAGGCCGTATCAATTGCGACACTTGGCCCTTTGAAATCATAAACATAGGAAATGCGGTTAGCCGCAATGCTGTGCGCATTACCCAACCCGCTATAGGCAGAAACCCGATCGCCCGAGAGCAAAGCATAATCACTGGCGCTGATACCGATAAACACCCCGGTATCACTTCCCCGCAAGGCGGAAGCCTTTAGCCCCGCATCAGTTAATGCCTGCTGTACAGTTTCTAACAACAAGCGATGTTGCGGATCAATATACTCAGCCTCACGCGGCGAAATCCCAAAATAGCCAGCGTCAAACTC
Organism: Photorhabdus sp. RM96S; assembly: GCF_042879335.1. Taxonomy (NCBI): domain Bacteria; kingdom Pseudomonadati; phylum Pseudomonadota; class Gammaproteobacteria; order Enterobacterales; family Morganellaceae; genus Photorhabdus; species Photorhabdus sp. RM96S. The sequence goes on from NZ_JBHFKT010000015.1 coordinate 6,969, forward strand.
ATTTACGGTGTCAAAGAAACTGCCTTTACAATTAAAACCGCTTAACGCCGAGCCAGCCCAACGGTGAGCGGGAATATCTCCGGTCGTACTTTGTCCTTGTTGTAGCAACGACCATAACGCCTGAACGCCGCTGTGCCCCGGCAATTCAACCCCGATTCCTATCACCGCGATAGCATCGTCAGTGATAGCCACCGTAGCCGCGGCTTTTTGCTCCGCAGGCTGCAACAGTGCCACGGCCAGTTTATTGATGGTCGGATAATCGTAAATCAACGATGGAGAAAGCTCACGGCCCAGATGCTGTTCCAACTCACCTATCGCACCAACGGCTTGCAACGAGTTCAGCCCAAATGTCGTGAACGCATCATCCCAATGCTGTTGGTTAACGGTCCTGTTAACCGCCGTACTGATAATACCTGCAATAAATGACGCTAGCGCCGGCACACTGTGAAACAGACCACCATCTGTACAGGCCGGTTGTGGTTGAACCGCTCGGCTGCTCCATTGCACAACTAATGCATCCTGTTGGTACATTGCCTTGGCACGAGTTCGTTGCAGTTTGCCACTGGTCGTGCGTGGAATCGCCCGTCGACCAACCCATACCCACTCACCCAGTGTTATGCCATGCCGGTCTGCCACTGCGGCATTCAGGCGGTCGTTTAACGCTGCTGTATCAACAGACTCTTTGGCGCGTTCCGGGATTTCCAGCAAGGCAACGGCCTGCTCTGTCTGCGCAATGTCACTGGCAAAAACACAGACGGTGGCATTGGCCAGCAGAGCATCAGCGTTCCGGATCGTTTCCTCAATATCTGTTGGGTAATGGTTCTGACCATTGACAATCAAGAGTTCTTTCACACGCCCAGTAACGTACAGCGATCCTCGCTGTTGGAACCCCAAATCACCACTGCGCAACCAGTGTGCCGATTCATTCTCGATCTGAGCATGGAAAGTAGCTGCTGTCGCAGCAGCATTATTCCAGTAACCGCTCGCAATGCTGGGCCCACGCAACCAGATTTCTCCCGTTTGTCCAGCCTCCAGCGCACGCAGGTTAACGGGGTCGACAATGCGTACTTCGGTATTTGGCAACGCCTGACCACAGCTGACAACACCGGGATCTTTTTCATCTTCATTGGTAACGACCATTCCCTGACCTTTATCCATGCCGGTAACGATCAACGTGGTTTCCGCCATGCCATAGCAGGGTAAAAATGCCTTAGCACCGAAGCCAGTATGGGCAAAATGCTCACCAAACTGGCGCAATGTAGCAGGACGAATAGGCTCAGCCCCGCAAAACGCCACATCCCAGAAGGAGAGATCTAAACCTTCAGCCTGTTGCTGGCTAATTTTACGTACGCAAAGATCGTACGCGAAATTGGGCCCCCCCGATGTAGTCGCACGATATTCTGAGATCTGTTTTAACCAGTTAAGCGGGTTTTTCATCAGCATCATTGGTGACATCACCCGGCATGGAAACGCCCCATACACGGGCTGTAGCAGTCCACCGATAAGCCCCATGTCGTGGAAATGCGGCAGCCATATCATGCCGCGGCTTTCACTGTGATGACCAAAATAGTGGTGAATAGCCTGTGAGTTTGCCCACAGATTGCCGTGGGTAACCATCACTCCCTTTGGCGTACCCGTGGAGCCTGAGGTGTATTGTAAAAATGCCAGATCGGTGTCAGTCATCTGCGCAGGATTAAATACCCCAGCAAAATGGCGTTCAAGATAATGGAGGCGATATCCCGCAGGCAGTGATATCGCTTCCGGTTTATCAAAAGTAAAAATAAGTGGAGGTGACGGTAAAGTCAGTTGTATTAACGTTTCGGTTCCTTTCCCGGTTGTTACAATAAATTCTGTTTTCGCATTGCGTAAAACGCCAATAAAACGCTCCCACGCATTTCCTGAGGATTTCGCTGGCATAGGGACCGGGACAGCAATCATTCCTGCATAAAGGCAGCCAAAAAACGCCCCAATAAAATCTTCACCGTCTGGATAAAGTAAAATAACCCTATCACCGCGCTGACCATATTGCTGAAGTGCGCTTGCTAATGATGCTGCGCGTTGGTGCAATTGCCCATAGCTTTGATTTTGTATCTCCCTAGAACTTCGTAAAAACTCAAATGCCGTCTTGTCGGTATGTTGAACAGCAAGTTCTGGCAATAGTTGGTTGAAGGAATTAAATCCCCTGTTAAACAACTGGTGGGACGGCATAATGATTAGCTCTTTATACCCGTTATCTTTCAAGTTGCCTCTTTGTTGGCTGCGCTCTCTCACCCCGGTCACATAGTTTGCTATGCTCCCGGGGATTCACTCCCTTGCCGTCGCGATGCATCTTGAAATCCATAGGGTATATATATGAAAAGTTAAATTAGCCTGAAATTATTTTGCAGCACGACCCGCCAGCAGATCGTTGCAGAAGTCATTCCATACTTTCAGCCACAGGTCTACTCGCTGTTCCATTTCATCAAAGCGATCTTCGGTAATCGCCTGACAGAATAAGATCCAAGCATCCTCAGAATGACCGTCTTCAATTGATCCACCGGTTTCGGTCTCTACGTGAATACTGTGATAACCGGTAGACACATCAATATCTGTCGCTACACCCACGCTTTTCGCCCAAGGCGTAGCAAAGTCGTGGAACACTGTTTCAGCAACGGCTAATAGTGCCACCAACTGAGGGTAGTCACCGTAGGCATTTTCAAATGTCGCGCGGCATGCCACTGAACTGGACATCGGAAACCAAGCTTTCACCTCATTCTCACTCATCCCCAATTGCTCGATGGTGTTGAAGAATTGCACATAGTGAGCCAGTGCTGGTTGCCCGTTATAGCCACTGTCAGAGCCTGTTCCTGGGTGGAAACCTAACTCATCTAGCAGGTTAATTTGCAGCAAAAAACGAGCTGCCATTTTTGCCCGCGCACCCAAACGCCCTTCCAGCTGTTTTGCTGAGCCCAACGCTTCGATCACCGCATCGGTAAATACTTGGGCGAAGGCGTGATAAAACTCCAGATGGAATATCCTCATCTGGCTGATGTCGAACTCACCGCTATTCATCTTTAACAAAATTGGGTTTCTCATCAGCGGGTGCGCTTCAATGCGATCGATTAATCGCTTTGCAAACTGATGATTACGCTGATATTGGTTATTTTCGACGGTTGCAGCAATAGCATCCCTGCCGAGTTGACGCGCACTCGGTAATTTTTCCATGATTAAAATCTCAATATAAAGACTACGATTAATAGATTACAGGGCTAACACCCTGCCCACGGCCATTACAACTAATGCAAACATCCCACAGCTAAAAGGAATAACCTGAACATACTTGAACGGTAAATAAAAACACGAGGCAATCAATAATACAGGGATTCCGATAGAAAGAATCATCATGCAGATTGTTGCGTAATACTTGTAAATATAAGGAACCTGTAAATCGTCAATGTTCATACCGTATAAGATAGAAATCAACGGCAACATGATAAAAGCAATATGAGCTAGCCTGAGCATCCTACGATTTAAGTCTGTATAGCTCTCATGACCTTTAGGTGCACGGAATGGCCCTTTAAAAGCATACATTCCTATTAACCCACCCATCATAATCCCGACAACAATACCCCCCCAACCAAAGGCAATCAGTATTTCTCTGAGATTAGCCACTGTATTTCTCCTGATTATTATTAATACATAAAGAAGATACTTATGATATAATAAGCACCTTTATAAAAATCCGCCTTGAAAAAATGATTATATAATCTTGGAGATATATAATTAGAAATCTGCAAATTGTTTTGTTTTAGAATAATGAATCGGTTGTTCTAATCGTGGCATAGTAATACCGTTCATGTCAATCTTAACCTCATTTTCATTTACATCGTGTTGCCCAATAAAGATATACCCTATGGATTTCAAGATGCATCGCGACGGCAAGGGAGTGAATCCCCGGGAGCATAGGTAACTATGTGACCGGGGTGAGCGAGTGCAGCCAACAAAGAGGCAACTTGAAGGATAACGGGTATATCAGTTATATATAGCCAAGTAATGCCGCTTTAGCTATTGCCTGGAATTTATTCTTACAATCCAGTTTTTTGACGATATTCATTAGGTGAAAATCAACTGTACTTTTAGTGACACAAATGGTTGATGCAATTTCAATTGATGTCATCCCATCTGCGGTATACCTTAATACTTCTAATTCTCTATGTGAAAATGAGGTATTATCGATATAGAACGATTGTAAATACTTTGTGTGTGATGTTAAGTATCTTATTATCCTAATATATACTCCTAAAATTTCTCCACTACATTTATACATTGTCTCGTTATCAATAGGCCCATCTTTTCCCGCAACAGAAAATATTCCATAAGTTCCTGAAAATGCAGGAAGACCAAAGGTGATCCCAGAACGAAATCCATATTTCTGATTAACATACCAAAGCTCTTGCCCATTAGATTTGGAAAAAAAATCCAAGTCCCATATTTTTGAAAAAGAAGGTGGCACAGGTCGGAAATTTAGAACGGGATCAATCATCCAATACTTTTTTTCTATATAAAGGGCTCTCCAAGATTCATGATAATTATTAAAGAAATATACGTCTCGATTAGAGATAGGAAAGCGCGCTTTTAATAAAAGGGAGAACAAACTAAACCCCGAAATTTTGTTAATAAGCTCACAAATTTCAGCCACAAAATGTACATCTACATCTAATTTATGAAAATTATAGGGTAAGGTATATGGTCGATAAATATTCATTCAACGTCCTCTTGAAAATTAAGAATATTGATAGTTAACCCTAATATTTATTATAGTATCAAAATTTACACTTAATAAATAAAATAATTATTTACTGTTATACAGAAGCAAGATTTGATAAGCCACAATGTATTTTTCGTAAACAAAAGAAATTATATCAATAAGATTTAAATTTTAATAATCAGGTAAAATAATATATATAAAAACATATTATAGCCATATTAAGAATATTAAATCGCTTTCAATGAAATATAAATGATTATTTAATGCCTTAATATAAAGTTTCTATGCTTTATTTTTTACAAAAATAAATTAACTAACGTATTTAGCCATATGAAGTAATACTTAATAAATATATGAGTAATTTTCCCATATAAACTATGATTTATACTAGTAGCTGTTTCAACTTTAATAGTTAATTATATAAAAAGAAAATTATAATAATAATAATGAGTAAACAAAATAACCTTTCGATTCCCAATAAATAATTTAAATATGCAAGAGGTGTTATGATGAGTGAAGTCATTCAGGGTAAAAATGATATTGCTATAACCAAGAACTCTATTACAGCTGATGTAACCTTTGTTATTGATATTGATTCAATAATTGAATATCTTCGTACTAATAATCTTAAAAGTTCTCTGGACCCTAAAGATCCAACAATTATCCGTCAGCATGTATATATAGCTAATTACACTCCAGAGCTTGGATTGAAAGTGGCGAGTTCATCTGGTGCCCGTGTCACTGTTCCCATTAATGCAAATATTAGATGGAGGGCTACAACGGTATCTAATAATTTCGACTATACGATTATATTGTATAAATTCAAAAAGCTTAGTATAGGAGACGATGTCATCTCTGTCCCATCACAAATATGGTCACAGAACCCTATGGGCAAAAAAGTTCCAATGGTCCCTTCAGGTATTAATGCAAATGAGGATGAACCTAAGATAATTTTTGTTGAATCTCAAGATAGTTATTTCCAAGCAACAGCTCATAAACCAGGTGTAGAACAATATACATGGTTCTTTGCCGCTTATGACGGTAAAAAGCTCCTAGGTTATTATCGATATGATCCATATATTGAAGTAACTAATAGCTAAGCATTTGTATGCTTTCATTTTCTACTGGAAAATTATTACAATAATTTTCCAGTATTTTTATTTTTCAATTTAATTAAATGTCTGTAATAAACACTAATTTATATAATAATATTATTGCCTTATAAATGAAATCTTATAACATCCAGGTAAACTCTATTCCTCTCCATAAATTCAACAATCTTCCGACAATTATTCCATTCAAAATTTAGGTAATATTATTCCTATTGTTTATTCCTCTACCAAAAATCACTTATAAAAACTATTACACCAGACATTATCATTTCCCAAGTTAAACAACCTTAAATTAAAATTTAGATCATTATTACTGAATTATCTTAAATTTTACTTTATTTAAAGATTTTCCTAACGAAAATATTCTATTACCCATCCAAATAACCCCTGGTCAATCATTCCACTTAAGTTAATTCATTAATAAGCAATAAAATCATGGCTCTTATTAACTCATTATTATCCTAATAACCGACTAATTAAAATTTCTGATAGAAAATCGAGATATAAAAGAAACGCCACCCACTAATCAGAGCAAGATATAACCAATAGTGTGCTTTAATAACGAATAAATTAGCCAATATGTATACCCGTTATCTTTCAAGTTGCCTCTTTGTTGGCTGCGCTCTCTCACCCCGGTCACATCGTTATCTATGCTCCCGGGGATTCGCTCCCTTGCCGTCGCGATGCATCTTGAAATCCATAGGGTATATGTCATTACGATCAGGCTATCACCCTATATTTATGTTTTATGGCATAAAATATCATCCTTATCGGTGAATGAATGATAAAAAGAATATCTATTCTCATATTAGGTTGTATTTCCTTTCAGATAATCGCCTCACCGGCAGAGATAAATGATGATCTGCCAATGACTGAAGCGAGAAGAACTCTGCAAGATAGTTCCAGGGAAATTAACCAATTGATAGAACAACGCCGATATCAGCAATTAAAGCAGCAGGCTAATACCGTTCCTGAGTCAACGCCTGCGTCAGTATTGCCGGAATCTAAGCAATGTCTGCCGTTAACCGACGTTTACCTTAAAGGGATATCTCTGCTCTCGATGCGGGATTTAAGTACGCTCAGCGCTTTATCCCCGGCGTGTATCAGCAGTCATGATATCAATCGGCTCAGCCACGAACTGACTCAGCTTTATATCAGTAAAGGCTATATCACCGCCCGTATTCAGTTTATTGCGCCTAATACCGATGGAGAGTTAGGGCTAAACGTTATCGAAGGGTTTATTGAAAAAATCGAAGGCGGTGATCGCTGGGTGAATAGTAGGATGCTATTTCCCGGTCTGGAAAAACAACCACTCAATATTACACAACTCGATCAGGGTTTAGATCAGGCTAACCGGCTACAGTCCAATAAAACCACCCTAGATATTTTACCGGGAGCGGTGAATGGTGGTTCGGTGATTAAATTACATAATCAGCGCAGTAAGCCTGGGTTATTGAATATCAAAACTGATAATTATGGGCAAAAGAGCACTGGGAAATGGCTGGTCCGCACAAATGTCAGTTTTGACAGCCCATTTGGTTTATCCGATTTCATCAGTCTGAATGCCAGTAGTACGTTAGATAGCCCATCCAACCGGTATAGCCGTGCTTATACTCTGCTTTATTCAGTGCCCTATGGCGCAGCAACATTCAGTGGGTTTGGTAGTTATTCCCAATATGCCAGCCGCCCCCATTTACAAATGAGAACGATAAAGATTTATGGTGATACTCAGCAAATCGGCATGCGTGCCGATTTTGCCTTCTATCGTAATCAATCTCAGATTAATAGTGTCAGCGGGCAATTAACTTACAAGAATTACAATAATTACTTCAACGATGCCAAGATTGGTGTCAGTAGCCAAACATTGAGTGTCTTTGAACTCGGTGTTAATCATTTACATATCATTCCAACCGGATTAATCACGCTCAATCTGAGTGTTGAACAGGGTTTGCCTTGGTTTGGAGCACAAACCGGAACCGCCTATCTCGATAAGCAGTTCACCAAAGGCAAGTTGATGGTCAATCTACATCAGCGTTTTATGCTGTTCAACTCGCCTTATCAGCTCAATAACCTGTTTTATGGGCAATACAATCAGCGCGGTTTGCCCGGCGTCGAATGGCTGAATATCACTGATCGGAATGCAGTCCGGGGATTTAGCAAAAATACACTATCCGGGGATAACGGCTGGTATCTGCAAAATACACTGTCCCGGACGTTTCCCCTCGCCAACAGCACATTATCAATGCGTATCGGTATTGATATTGGCCGGGTTCAAGGATATCGCAGCCCACAAGGCTGGCAAAGCAGCGCCGGAATCAGTTCTGGCGCCACACTGAGATACCAGAGCATGGTATTCGATCTAGAAACCAGTCGAGGAAAGTTACTTTCTAATCGCCGAGCATCTGATGAACCCATTCAGGTGCTAGTCCGTTTTTCTTACACCTTTTGATGTTTTTAAGCAGTACCCAACGCTGTACACACAGCAATATAACTAAATAGATAGAGACTTAATGTATGAAAAACAAAAAATTCAGGTTATCTCCTACCGGCAAGCTTACCGCTTCTATGGCAATCATTCTTGTCTCTTGTTCTACCAGTTTTGCCAGTGAAATCGTTGGTGGTGGCGATCCAGCACACCATCCCGATATTTTCGCTGCCGAAGGTAAAGCAACGGTTGTGAATATCGTGACGCCCTCCTCTTCCGGGTTGTCACATAACCAATATCTGGATTACAACGTCGGCCAGATGGGTGTCGTTCTAAATAATGCGCTTAAGGAGGGGCAATCACAATTAGCGGGGCAGCTTGCCGCTAACCCTAATTTGAATGGTCAAGCTGCTAGCCTGATTCTGAATGAAGTTATCAGCAGGAACCCTTCCCTGTTATTAGGTCAACAGGAAGTGTTTGGTATAGCAGCAGATTATGTACTGGCAAACCCGAACGGCATCACCTGTAATGGATGTGGTTTTATCAATACTAACCGCGCTTCTCTGGTTGTAGGTAATCCATTGATAGAACAAGGTAATTTGCAAGGTTTCAGTACGTTTAATAATCAGAATAGCCTGAAAATTAAATCGGATGGTTTAATCGCCAATGCGATCCTTGATCTTATCGCCCCGAAAATTGACAACCGGGGCCCAGTCACCGCTCAAAAAGAGATTAATGCGATCAGTGGTGAAAATAAAACCTCAGCCACAGGAGAAGTCATTAATTCTCAGCAAACGTTAACCGGTGTGCTGGACAGCTATTATCTGGGGAGTATGCAAGCCGGACGTATCCGTCTACTCAATACTGCAAAAGGCAGTGGAGTTAATTTACAAGGTACTCTTACTGCCAGTGATGAGATTATTGTTGATTCCCACGGCAATCTCAATTTAGAAGCAGCACATCTACGAGGTGGAAATGTTGATCTTTTGGGTAATGATATTGAGGTAAAAGGTAAAGTCAGCGAATCATCATATAGCCGTGATGGTAGCAATAATTACCAAAGCTATTTCAGCGGTTCTTATACCAATGATAGTAAAAGTAGTCAGTCACTCGCTCGTACTAAGCTTGAAGGCAAAAATATTTCATTAGTCGCCAATAGTCATAACCGGATTACAGCCACGGATATCGTAGGTGATGATGTGAATCTGAGTGGTGCTAATCTCACTTTAGATGGGCAGCAATTAAAGCAATCCACTAAAAATATTAATAACCAACAGGGTTATTCCTGGCGCCATGAGGTCACTCAGGAAAGTGAAAAACTGCATCAGGCAGGAAACAATATCCAGGCCAAAGGAAATGCGAGCTTAAATGCGACGGAAGGTGACGTTAAGATCCTTGGCAGCAAAATAGATGCTAAAGGTGAGCTAGCGGTTACAGCGAAAAAAGGTGTTCAAATTGCCGGTCTGACTGAGACAGAAAAAAGCTCGGAAACAGGTCACAAAAAAAATCACACGGCTAAATTGCAGACCGGAAGTTGGGAAGAGAGTAAACAGACCGAGCGTTTGATTGCCAGTGAATTACAAGCAGGAACTAATCTTAATATTAAGGCAGGAACTCGTGCTGAAATTCTTGGGGCAAAAGTCCATGCAGGTCAAAATCTGACATTAGAAGCTGGTAAACAACTGCAAATCGATGTTCAGAAAACGGCTGATAGCCGGGCTATACGTGATGATAAAAAATACTGGGGAGGTCTCGGCGGCGGTGGGAATAAAGACAACAGTGAGTTAAAAGAAACCAACCATGCATCTGAATTGACAGCCAATGGGCGTTTATTGCTGTCAGGCTATGAGGGTATCGCCATTACCGGCAGCAAAGTGAAGGCGGTCCAAGGTGCTTTTGTAAATGCTAATAGTGGCGAATTAACCATCGATAATGCGGTCAGTCATATCAATCACAAAGTTGATGAGCGAACGGGCACAGTACTTAACATCACTAATAGCTCAAAAAGAACCAATCGCCAGCAACAGAAATCTCATGGCAGCGAATTGGTTTCTGAAGCAGAGCTCAAATTACTCAGTGATGAAGATATCAATATTATTGGCAGTCAGGTGCAAAGTACCGGCGCGCTTAGCCTGAACACATCCGGTAATATCAACGTGCTCTCTTATGGCGAACAGAAACAGGCTGATAAACAAAGCACTTCTCTGGAGCCGCAAAGCCACTTCCAACCAAAGGGGGATAAACAGTATCGTGCCGGAATAGGCATTGAACATACCAGTAACAGTCAAAAAAATCAGACGATAACACAGCAAGCTTCCACGTTGAGTGGAGGTAGCATGACTATCGATGCTGATAAAGATGTCACCCTGAGTGGTTCTAATCTGGTGACGACTACAGGTGATGCGAAGATCACCGGCGCGAATGTTCATCTGTTAGCCGCGGATAATAAAAAATCCGAAGAGAAATCTCAGAGTAAAAAGTACGTTGGCGCCTATCTTACGGGAGGAATCGATAAAGTCGGTTCTGGTATTCATGGTAGTTATGAAAGTAACAACAACAATCATACCAGTACGACTGCCGTTGTTTCCGGTTCTCAAATCGCAGGTAATTTGAATATTACAACCAACGGTGAATTGGTTCAGGAAGGGACAAAGCATGAAGTCAATGGCACTTATACCGCTGAGGCAGGCAAAGTCAGCAATCTGGCTGTATCGAATACGACATCAAATGCCAACCACAAACTACAGGTTGGCGCGGATATTGGTGTCAATGTCGATTATAGCGCTGTTACTCGCCCGATAGAGAAAGTGGTTAAAGAACCGGCTAAATCTGCGCTGGATGGCACTTTAACCAACAAAGGCACACCTAATTTCGGCGCGGATATTGCCGCCAACGGCAGTAGTATCCAGACTGCAAACAAAAAGTCCGAAGCGGTTGTAACCTCTGTTCAGGCCGGCAATGTTGTTATCAGAACCAATGGCGAGCTGTATGATCAGGGTACTCAATATCGTGCTGATAAAGGTAACGTTACACTGACTGCCGGTAGCCATAACAGTGAAGCAGCACAGAATCACCACGAAAGCAGCCACAGTGAAACCCGCGGCAATGCTGACCTACGTGTTTATACCACCACCGGTGAAGATATCTCCGGTAATGGTAAAGGCAAAGGCGGCACACAAAGCAGCCATACTGCGACTACCACAGCAGTCACTAGCCGGATTACCGCAACAGATGATATTGATATCTATGTCGAGCGAGATGCTAAATATCAGGGTACATCTCTGAATGCCGGCGCCGGCAAAACCAGTGTAGATGCTAAAGGTGATATCCATTTTGATAACGCCACCAACAGCACGACGAAAACAGCAACCGGTTATAACGGTGAAGCATCAGCTAAAGGAGGAACCACCCCAGAAGGCAAGAATATTCATATCGGTCTTGGCGGCGGTTACAACACTGATAGCAAAAACAACACCGCAGCTCAGGTAAGTGAGATTGGCGGTAAGCAAGGTGTCAATCTGAGTGCGGGCAATAACCTGACACTGAAAGGTGCTGAAGTGACAGGTAAGCAGATCGATCTGAATGCCAAACAAGGAAATATCGAACTGGTATCTGCTCAGGATCGGATTAATAACGACAGTTGGGAATTGAACCTGAAAGGCAGTGGCGGTAATGCAAGCTCGGTTAAAAAAGCTGAGGATGACAGTACAACCACCACCACAAAACATAACTTTGGCGGGGAAGTCAAAGCGGGTGTTGATCGCCTGCAAGCAACAACCCAGCATAATAGTCATATTAAGGGTGAAAATGTCGTTATCAACAGTGGCGGTGACACGATAGTAGGCGGAGCACGAATAGATGCTGATCAGGTAAAAGGCAATATTGGCGGTGACTTGCGTGTTGAAAGCCGAAAAGATACTGAGCATGGGTTAAATGTCGGTGTTGATGCCGGTATTAATTACACGAAAGAATCTAAAGTCAAAAGTGGTGACATCCCCAAAGATGAAGCAACTAAGGATAATGCACCTCAAGATGAAACCTCTAAAGACGATGTGTCGAAAGATGATCCATCGAAAAATACAACAGAAGAACCACAGCAGAAAGGATTACAAGAAAGACTAACCTCCGCGTTTAATAGCCTTAATAATATTAAAGGGATTAATGGTGTTACAGGTAAATTCAAAAGTAATGTCGATATTAAAGATCGGGAAACAGTCAGTGAACAATCGGTAATTTCCGGTAATCAGAGCGTTAATCTGGATGTAAAAGGAAATACACATCTGATTGGTGGACAGATTGGTAATGTGCAAGGTAATGTCATTCTTAATACCAAAAATGTGGAACAACAATCTGTTACAGGTTATGACAACAGCAAAGGTGGCAGTTTAGTATTACCTGATTCTGTCAGCGAAATTATCAAGGAAGTTCAGGAAGGTGTATTGTCCGGCAAAATACCTTTGGTGAAAACTTATAGTAATGAAACCGAAAGTAGTACAACTAATGGCGAAATAATTAATCGTAAATCTGATTAATTTGTTCTTTTATAAAAGATCCTTCAAATGAGGGATCTTTTTATTGCTACCTATATTGAATACTTCAATAATTCCAATTGACAATATTAATGCTTTTTCATAATATCAAAAAATTAATAAATGACTTGGGAATATAATTATGCTTAAAATTTACAAACGAAATTTAGAACTTAAAAACTACTATAAGTCACAGGTTAGCATAAAGGGCTCTATATTTTTCCACTTTCATACTATAGTAGAGCTAACATGTCTTTTAAACCATCATAAATGCCAGCTAACTGTAAAGCAAAACCGTGACACCTTACACTTCCAACAATATTCTCTATAAAAATAAGCGACTACTTCCTATATGAGTTGTTTCTTTCAGACTGATTTTCATTTGAGGGAGATATCTCATAGAACATATTACGCTTACGTTTGCTCGATGTGCCATGATATCTTTTGATAAACAGTTGACTGTTTTCTTTTGTTAAAAAATAATATTCAGGGTAATTATTCTCTGGATATAGTAAACTGGCAAAATTAGGTACAATTTGATTTTTGTCACGATAATCAGGATAAGGGAAGTACTCTTCAGAATAAACGATTTCTTTGTTTTTGATAAAAATGAATTTTACCCCGACATCAATAAATTGATAATGCATACCAATCGCCTTTTCTATAGATTTAGGACGAGTTCCTGTAGAAAAGATATAGGCACGATCCCAATGAAATGGTGTTATTTCATTTAAATCAATTAAGCATTCCTGATTTATTTTGCAATGTTCATTGGCAAAATCGGCAATGGCCTCTCTAACATCCCATTTTTTGAAAAAAACAAAATAAACAGAGACAAAAATAGCAAATATGATTAAAACAATAGACAAATTTTTATTCATTAATTTCATCTTCAATTTTCCCCTTATGCATAGCTAATTTTCACTCATACTTCTTTCTTATATTATAATAAAACGTCACTTATGAGTAATTATTTTCGAGGATTTTGAATGTATTTTATGCCAGGATGTATATAGTATAATTTATACATAGTAACTATATGTAATAATTTTTTCTATTTTTAACACAAACCTCAGATTTTCATCTGATGTTTTTATTATAGATTATTTTTCAATGAGTTATACTTTTTCATTTACCGTTTTCATCAAGGCTTTCAAATACAGACTTCATATAAGCGTATTGTACATTGGAAATTTTTTCTTTAACAACTTCGTAGCCATGAGCATTCTTAACGGCAACATACAACCCTTCTTTATGAAATTTCTCTAATGCAATGAGCGCTAATGTTTTCATTGACGTTGTATTTGAATTCAACCCAATATGACGGCCTATTTGGTTATTAAGTAAATCAATAGTTTGATCAGCGTCATTGAGAACTGCAAATTGCCGGATATTCAGATCAACCCGAGGGTCAACTTCATGTGCATCACCTGCATGTTTAGCAATTTTCTCCCCATATCTGGCTGCCAGAGTCGCCTGCCAAATCGTATGTCGAAAAGCATTCACCTGCGTTCCTTCACCCTGCATTTCCTTGGGTTGAGTGAATGTCCCTTTTTTCTCATCACCTTGTGTTGCAAAACGCACTGCATTAGTGGTGATATTTGTCGAACCCTTACTGAAAAGGCCAATTTCCAATGCTTCTTTTGGGTACAACTTGGCAAAAATTAATTGCTTCACCGAAGGCGGGATTGCCGTGTTTTGACCGTCATGAATAGCTTCATTAATTTCTATTCTTGATTTTTCAAGATCTTCTTTGATTCTTTTTAATCGAGCGACTTCTGTAGTGAGTGCTCTACTTAATTTAGCTTTCATTTCTCGATAATATAAAAACAAATTCCTAACAGCTCTTTGATATTTATTCCCAATCTCATCTCGTTAGGCTGGTGGCATATCACTTTGACAAGTGACCTGGATTTGACAACGGAATCATCTCGTAGAAATATTGCATGATGAGATTACTCATATTCAAGCAAGGTAACTATTTGAGGCTATACATGCCAAAGTATGCAGAAAAACAGGAAACAACCCAACATCAGCCGAAAAGGTTATCCAAAACGCCTTTGGAAAAGGGAATTCATCACGGTAAAAAAGCGATTTCTCTGACTGTCAGAGCAGGAAATTATATCCGTAATATTCCTATCATCGCTCACTTTATCCGGGCAACACTGCGCTTTAATGATCGAATGGGTAATCAGTTTGGCGCGGCGATAACCTATTTTTCGTTTTTATCGCTTATCCCCATTCTGATGCTCTCTTTCGCCATTGCGGGTTTTATTCTGGCCTCTAATCCTGATTTGCTGGCAAAACTGATTAATGGTATCGCCAACAGTATTAGTGATCCGACTCTTGCCAACACGCTGAAAAATAGTGTCGATACGGCAATTAAACAACGTACTACCGTGGGATTAACCGGTTTAGCAATTGCGCTGTATTCCGGTGTGAATTGGGTCAGTAATTTACGTCAGGCCATTCTTGCACAATTCCATCCTGTCTGGGTGCGAAATCAAGAAGATAATGAGAAAATCTATTTTAAATATTTTCGTGATGCTATTTCTCTGATTGGGCTATTATTAGCGCTGGTGATCACGCTATCACTGACCTCTATCGCAGGCTCCGCCCAAGCAACTATTGTTAAGATGTTAGGGTTAGATGGCATTGAATGGCTACGTCCATCCTGGTTCCTGATTGGATTAGCCATCTCTATTTCAGCCAACTATCTGCTTTTCCTATGGCTATTCTGGGTGTTACCACGCCACCAGCCAGAACGTAAAGCGCTATTGAAAGGAACATTGATGGCAGCGATAGGCTTTGAAGTGATCAAATATATTATGACCATGACGTTACCACGCCTCGCCAATTCTCCCTCTGGTGCCGCATTTGGTTCTGTTATCGGCCTGATGACATTTTTCTACCTCTTTGCCCGCTTAACGCTATTCTGCGCTGCCTGGATAGCCACCGCGGATAATAATCATAAAAATACCGAATAAATGTGCCCAGGCAGAGCGATCTGCTAATAATAACCCGATGAATAAGGAGCTGTTTATGCCGTTTGTTAATATCAGAATTACCCGTGAAGGTGCTACAGCAGAACAAAAGAAGCAATTAATTGAAGGTGCTACTCAGTTACTGGCCGATGTATTGGGAAAAAATCCGGCGACAACTTTTGTCATTATTGATGAAGTCGATACTGATAATTGGGGAATCGGCGGTAAGAATGTGACTGAACTTAGAGCTGAGGCTAAAAAGTAGCCTCCAATGATGAAGGGCGGTATTGTCCGCCCTTTTTGTTGCCTAAGAAGCTTTTGCCTCAGGCTTAGATATCGGTGGTTGTGCCGGAATATCAACCTTATCCTTATGTGGTGTCAGCGGCATAATCTGATTAAAGCTGTTTCTTAACTGGTCGACATCTATCTCCGCTTCCCCTTCCGGTTGAATCAGAATAAATGCAACTTCTTGTGAAAGTATCTGCTTCAACTCACGATTAAGCATTTCAGGGGTCAAGGAAGCTAAAAATGCTTGCCTCAAACGCTGATACTGCTCAGGGGCGATATCCACCACATTGCTCTGTTGGGACAAAAGACGTTGATTAATCAGAATATCCGTACTGGTATGACCATACATGGCAAACAACTGGCTGAGTTGTGCTTGTTTTTGCGCATATAGCTCATCAAATTGTCCCTTCGGCAATCCTTTATCGCGTAGTGTGACCAATTCAGCCGCCAGATACTCCATTGCGGGTTTTAAATTACCGGCTGCCGTGTTGAGATTCAGGGCACAACTCGCACGATGATACTGGACTTTACAATCTAGCCCCAATTTCAACGCTTTATCATTTTTTCTTTCCAGCCCAAGTTGCAGATAGCGATAAAGTGCCTCGCGGGTAATATCACTAATCCAATAGTGATTAAGCACATGCGAATCATTAATCGGCTGCCAATTGAGATCCCAAATCAAGGATAAAGTATCTTCTTTCTTTTTATCGCTGATAATCCCTATGGTCTCCGGTTTCATTGGCGACAACGCGGCAATGGTGGCCGGAGTATGGCGTTTACCTTTCAATGATGAAAACGCTAGATTGATATTTTCCGGCAGAGTACGGCTATCTACATGTCCCGCAACGTATAACGTCATCATGTCAGGGGTATACCACTGCCGGTAAAACTGCTTAAGCTTCTCCAAATCAATAGGTTGAAGCGCGTTTTGTGCCGGATCGTGCCCTAACAGCGTTGAACCTTTCAAACGTCTACGCCACACGGGATCTTGTATATCTGGTGGATAGGTTGCAACGGATGTATCAGCCATTTTCATGGCATGTTGTAGAGTCTCAGGTGTAAATACCGCTTTGCCCGCTGCATCAGCCAACCAGTTCAACGCGTCTTTTAGTAGTTCAGGCCGATTATGTGGCAAGCTCAAGCTATAGAGTGTGAAATCATATGAAACAATAGCTGGAGGCAGTGGGTATTTTGGATCAATAGCACTGTTCCATAACTGCTCTAATTTGGTGGAAGATAAACTTTTGCTACTAAAAAGCACGACTTTCGGAATCAACCAGGTATAACCCGTTTGTTGGGTTTTCTCCGCCAGTGACCCTGTTTTCACGACCAGGCGCAACTGTATTCTGTCGTTAGGACGTTGTGGCGTCTGCAAAATTTGCCAGTTAAAACCGTTTTCCAATTTACCTTGTTTCCAGGCAGGGTCAGGCTGCAAGGCTTCTGCCTGCGTCTGGCCCGCAACTGCCAGCATTATCCCACCAATAAAATAACGAATTTTCGTACCCTGCATGTGAACCCCTATAAATGTCTATCCTTGGTTTTAGCCTTCGAAGGTTTAACCATTGATGACAGAATATGTTCCCTTCGACCAATAATAACGGTAGAAAAAGCAAAAACCTGAATTTTAGCAGGCGAAATCCTGTCAGGATTATAACTGAGGATTAGACCTCAAACCGCCATGAATGGTTTCATGATGACGGAGGTTTATGCTTATTAAATTGACGATTATATCCCCTGATCAGCATACCCAGTTCATCATCCTGATGGTATTTAGGGCAAGCCATTGGCTCTGATGGTTGATCGTTATTAAGATCCCGCGCAATGTCTCGTAATGGGTGCACAACAATCCGGTTGATACACCAGCTTATCGACACCGTAAGGATAAGGGCCAGTAATAAATAAGTTGTCAGCATCAGTGCCAACGTATTAATGACAAAACGATATACTCGGTTGGAATCCACTTGCAAAATCAGATGCCCTAGCGGTTTAGCATCTGTCGATACTGAACCATAAACATGAAGAGGAATACTCACTTCCACAGGTATCCCAAAAACACGTTTAGCCAGTTCGGGGATTGAGCGATGGGTAGCAAAGCTCAATCGTATCACCCGGATATCCTCCGGTAACACCACATCCGCACGTCCTAAAATACCGACAGTGCGCAGCCCTATCAGCAACTCTTTTGCTTTACTGAGATCGGAATTAAGTAGTGCTTCCGTTAACGGTGCCTGTACCTGAACTGCCGCATTATTAAGCTGGCTGACATAATCATCTTTACGTTGCTGTATAAAATGACACAATTGGATCGTAATAAAAATAGCAATGGTCACCAGCGTGACGCCGGTCACTGCGGCCATCTGTTTAATGGTTAACGAACGTTTGACGCGCAATTTCATTTTCACTTAAACCAATGCCTGTGGATATCGCAGTTATAACACGTGATCAATGGAATTGAGTATACTTGATTTTATCGCTAGCGATCCCGTTTCACTTATCCAAGTCGTTATTTTTCTGAAATAATTGCCTTTGGTAGCAATCAATGGCCATCAGAAATATAAGTAAATATTTAAATGGTGATAATGACTAACCCAATATCACCAAAGATGTTTTATTGAATAATTGCTAACCAATTATTCCACCGTAACATTTTCATCCTGATCAACTGCAAAACAAGCGATCAGTTGATCACCATATTGATTCAATTTTGGCTGAAACTGAGTACAAATGCTAAGTGCCCGGCGACAACGAGCGGCAAATGCACAACCGGGCGGTGGATTCATTGGGCTTGGTAATTCGCCGGTCAATTTTATCCGTTCACGGCGTAATTCAGGATTCAGCCTTGGCGTTGCTGATAATAACGCCTGTGTATAGGGGTGACGTGGATGACTGAAAATCATCTCCTTACGGCCTTTTTCCACACAACGACCAAGGTACATCACCATCACTTCATCAGCGATATGTTCAACCACAGACAAGTCATGGGAAATAAAGACATAAGAGAGCCCCAACTCTTGTTGTAAGTCCATCATCAGATTCAACACCTGTGCCCGCACCGAGACATCCAACGCAGAAACCGGTTCGTCCGCAATCATCACATCCGGGTCCAACATTAGGCCACGAGCAATCGCAATCCGTTGGCGTTGACCACCGGAGAACATGTGCGGATAACGGCTGTAGTGTTCGGTTTTTAGCCCCACTTTTTCCATCATCTGCAACACTTTCTCTTTACGTTCCTGTGCGTTCAACTTGGTATTGATCCGCAGAGGTTCCTCTAGGATCTGCCCAACTTTCTTACGCGGATTAAGTGAACCATAAGGATTCTGAAACACAATCTGGATTTTCTGACGACGTAGCTTTTCAGAATCTTTATTGGGCACCAGCAGATCTTGCCCCTGATAATAAAGCTCCCCGTCGGTTGGCTTTTCAATCATCGTCAGCAATCGCCCCAGCGTGGATTTACCACACCCCGATTCACCAACAACTGCCAACGTTTTTCCCTTTTCCAATTCGAAAGAGACCCCATCCAACGCTTTTACCGTTCTAGCAGGTGAAAAGAGTCCCCCTTTAATCGGATAATATTTTTTCAGATCTGTCGCTTTTAATAATGGCACAGTGGATATTTGCTGCGCCGGATAAAGATACTCACTCATACTGTCGGCCTCCCCGCATCATCCAACGGTATATGGCATTTCACCTGACGTTCTCCTACCGTTCTTAATTCCGGTTCCACCTGACGACAATGGTCATTTGCATATGGACAACGTGGATTCAGTAAACACCCGATAGGCCGGTCATATTTCCCCGGCACAACACCCGGTAAAGAAGCAAGACGGGATTTATCCGTAGCAAATTCAGGTAATGCCCGGAGCAACGCCTGAGTATACGGATGACGTGGTGCCCGGAAGATTTCCGATGCCTTGGCGGATTCCACCACCTGCCCGGCATACATCACAATAATGTGATGAGCGGCCTCTGCAACCAATGCCAGGTCATGGGTGATTAATATTAGCGCCATATTTTCCCGTTGTTGCAACTCCAACAACAGTTCAATAACCTGCGCCTGAATGGTGACATCTAAAGCGGTTGTCGGTTCATCAGCAATCAGTAATTTTGGCCGGCAAGCAATCGCCATTGCGATCATGACCCGTTGACTCATACCACCCGATAATTGGTGCGGATACACATCCAGACGCGATGCAGGGTCAGGGATACCGACCAAAGTCAATAGATCAATCGCCCGCTGGCGGCGAGTACGACGATTGCCACCTTGATGCACTTTCAGCGCTTCCATAATCTGAAACCCAACGGTATAACAGGGATTCAAGCTGGTCATCGGATCTTGGAAGATCATTGCCACTTCCGCACCAACCAGTTGGCGACGTTCTTGTTCGGAAATTTTGGTCAGATCACGCTGGTTAAATTCCAGTTTGTCAGCCATCACTCTACCCGGATAATCAATCAATCCCATTACAGCCAATGAACTAACCGATTTACCTGAACCCGATTCTCCAACAATCCCGACAACCTGCCCTTGCTCCACCCGGTAACTGATGCGATCAACAGCGCGGAATGGTGCCTCTTCGTCTCCGAAGTGAACTGATAATTTTTCTACATTTAACAGTGCCATTTCGCCACCTCACTACTGCTTGAGTTTAGGATCAAGTGCATCACGCAAACCGTCACCCATCAGGTTAAACGCCAACACTGTCAGCAGAATCGCCACCCCGGGGAACGTCACCACCCACCAGGCACTTTGTGCAAACTGCAATACATCAGACAGCATTGTTCCCCATTCCGGCGTGGGTGGCTGCGCCCCCATCCCCAGAAAACCCAAAGCAGCCATATCAAGAATGGCATTAGAAAAACCCAGAGAAGCCTGCACAATCAGTGGCGCCAGACAGTTAGGCAGGATATTGATAAACATCTGGCGCATGGAACCCGCTCCCGCCACCTGTGAAGCCGTCACATAGTCACGGTTAACTTCTACCAACACCGCAGCGCGAGTTAAACGGATGTAATGTGGCAGAGACACAAAGGTCAACGCCAATGAAGCATTGACAATGGATGGCCCAAATATCGCCACCAGCACCAAAGCCAGCAACAGGCTTGGCAATGCCAGCATAATATCAACGATACGCATGATGATAATATCCACCACACCACCGAAATAACCCGCCAGCACTCCCAGAACAACCCCCATCAACAGGGATAGCACCACCACCAGACAACCTACCAGCAATGAAAGCCGAGCGCCGTACATCAGACGTGAAAGTAAATCACGCCCAACATCATCAGTACCCAGAATAAACTGCCAACTTCCCCCTTCCTGCCATGCCGGTGGCGTCAGCAAAGAATCGCGGAACTGTTCAGCCGCACCGTGTGGGGCAAGCACCCCAGCCAACAGAGCAACCAACAACATCAGCACAATATAAACCAAGCCAGCAACGGCCCCCTTATTGCGCTTAAAGTAATACCAGAACTCCTGCATCGGCGTCATAATCTTAGGCGCACTGTTTGCAGGCTCAGTCACTTGAGACATAATGTGCTCCCTATTTCTTATGCCGGATACGCGGGTTAACGATGCCGTATAACAAGTCAACTATCAGGTTAACCAAGATGATCATGATCGCCACCAGTAATACGCCTCCCTGCACCACCGGATAATCCCGGCGTTGAAGGGCATCGATCAGCCAGCGTCCAAGCCCCGGCCAAGAGAAAATAGTTTCAGTCAAGATAGCCCCCGCCAGCATAATGCCCACCTGCAAGCCGATAACGGTGACAACCGGCAGCAATGCATTGCGAAGCCCATGGACCACAATCACACGAATACGACTCAAACCTTTAGCGCGTGCAGTACGGATATAATCTTCACCTAGTACTTCCAACATAGAAGATCGGGTCATACGGACAATCACCGCCAGTGGAATCGTCCCCAAGACAACGGCAGGCAAAATGATATGCATCACCGCATCTTTAAAATCACCGGTTTCACCCCAGAATAGTGTGTCGATTAGCATAAAACCCGTTAGCGGATAACTGTCATCAAGGAAAACACTGTCGCTTATCCGACCAGATACCGGTGTCAGATCCAACTGAACAGAAACCAGCATGATCAACATGATCCCCCACCAGAAGATCGGCATAGAGTATCCGGTTAGAGAAATGCCTATCGCAGTATGATCAAAAACAGAACCTCGCTTTACTGCCGCCAGGACACCAACGGGAATACCGACAGCAATAGCGAACAACATCGCGCATATCCCCAGTTCAAGAGTTGCCTTGAAACGGGGAACAAACTCTTCCCACACAGAGATACGACTTTTCATGGAGATACCAAGATCACCATGTAACACATTACTTACATAATGAAAGTATTGCTGCCAAAGTGGCTTATCCAACCCCATTTCGGCCATTAGCTGGGCATAGCGCTCAGCCGATATTCCACGTTCCCCGGCCATAATGGTCACCGGATCGCCGGGGATCATATGGACAAAAGCAAAAGTCAGTAAAGTAATGCCAATAAACGTTGGGATTACCAACCCCAGACGTCGGAGTATGAACTGCAACATATCCCGAACTCTCTTTCTTTAAATGCCGGTTACAGCTCTCAGGCCGTTTGGCTTGATAAGGGGGAGGACTTTCCCCCTTTGGCTCACAATTTAATAAACGCCTTAAGTAAGAACAGGATTATTCGAGAGACACGTTGCTGAAAATATGTCTGCCTAGAGGATCAACGACATAACCTTTCACCTCTTTACGGATAGGTTCATACACCGTGGAATGAGCCACAATCAGGGCCGGAACCTGTTCGTGCATCACAACCTGAGCCTGTTTATAAAGCTCAACACGTTTAGCATGCTCAGCAACGATTCGGGCTGGCTGAATAACATCTTCAAACGGTTTGTAACACCATTTAGAGTAGTTGGAACCTCGCTCTTTGGCTGCACAGCTAAACAAAGTTGCGAAGAAGTTATCTGGATCACCATTGTCTCCCGTCCAACCCATCATGACAATTTGATGCTCGCCATCTTTAGCTCGCTTCAAATATTCGCCCCACTCATAGCTGACAATTTTGGCCTTAACACCAATTTTTCCCCAGTCAGCCTGGACCATTTCAGCCATACGACGGGCATTCGGGTTGTATGGACGCTGTACCGGCATTGCCCACAGATCAATGGTAAACCCACTTCCCATCCCTGCTTCTTTTAGGAGCTGTTTCGCTTTTTCTGGATCGTACTGATAATCTTTAAGATCATTGTCGTAACCCCACATGGTTGGTGGGATCAGATTTTTGGCTTTCTGACCAGCGCCCTGATAAACCGCTTCAACGATAGCGTCTTTATTGACTGCCATCGTCAACGCTTGACGAACTTTAACGTTATCCAATGGCTTTTTAGTGACGTTAAAAGCGACATAACCGACATTCAGGCCAGGCTGTTCCAGCAAAACGATATCTTTATCCTGTTTCATGCGGGCAATATCCGCCGGATTTGGATATGGCATGATCTGACATTCGTTTTTCTGCAATTTTGCATAACGAACGGATGCATCAGGAGTAATAGAGAAAACTAGCCGGTCAATTTTAGCTTTATCTCCCCAGTATTCTTTGAAGGCTTTATACAGAATGCGAGAATCTTTCTGATATTGCACCAACTGGAACGGGCCTGTACCAATCGGATTTAGATCGACTTTCTCTGGCGTACCGGCTTTCATCATCTTATCTGCATATTCTGCTGACATAATAGAAGCGAAATCCATACCTAAATCAGCCAGGAATGGTGCTTCCGGGCGGCTCAGTTCAATCCGCACAGTATAATCATCTACTTTTTCAACCTTATTGATCATCTCACTCATACCCATGCCAATGAAATATTCATAGCTGCCGCCTGACACCTTGTGGTATGGGTGGTTTGCATCTTTTTGCCGCATGAAAGTGTAGATCACATCATCAGCATTAAATTCTCGGCTTGGTTTGAAGTCTTTGCTATCGTGCCACTTAACACCTTTGCGCAGATGAAAAATGTAAACTTTACCGTCATCGCTAATATCCCATTTTTCAGCCAGGCTCGGGATAATTTCAGTTGTACCTGTTTTGAACTCAACCAAACGGTTATACAGTGGTCTGGAGCTGGCATCATAAGTTGTGCCAGCGGTGAACAGTTGTGGATTAAAGCCTTCCGGTGAGCCTTCGGAACAGTAAACCAATGTTTTTGCCTGAACGCTGGCGGTGACTGCCAATGCAACTAAGCTGACCCCTAGCTTCAATAACTTCGCCCCTTTAGAGAAAGTTGTCATTTTCTTGCACTCCATTTGTGGTGGTGTTGTGTACAGTCAGAATCTGCACTTTCTGTCAGAAACTGCGCTGTTTAGGTTTTGTTTATTATTTTCAGCTTATCAATTAAACAACTGTTGTCTCTTGCGTCAATAAGATCTCAACAGATGTCATAAACAACAGGAAAACACAAAGGAAACTAATAATTAACATAGTTAGCACAAAAACATGACAGCGAGCACATTTTATAGACAAAAAGACCATAAAAAGACCATGACTACAGGATTAATCGCTATTAACCTGTGCGCAAAAATTGTGGTTGTTTGATTAATTAGTAAACGATTATTTCAGTGAAAAAGATGATAACTGGCATAAAATGCTGTGCGCCGAATAAAGTCGGCACCTGAAAAGTAAGTCAAATAAATATAACATTAATAATATAAATAAATACAAAAACCTGTTACTAGTTTATCTACTTTTCATCGCTTCTGGTTTCATTAATGATTAACTAGTAAATTAATGACCGTTGTCATTATCAGATCGCTATTAATACTATTTACCATCGTCTTACCATCGTCACACAGGATAGCGGCGAACTATTTTGTCTATTTATACCTCATTATACCCTTTTGTCTTTTTTATCTTGCTCACTCCAAGAATAATTAATAAAGAAACTATAACCGAAGCTGCAATCAAACTTTCAACAGAAAACGCTATGCGTGAATCAAGATATTGAAAAAGAATCGTAAATACAGGTATCAGTAAAAATAATAAAGAGATATGAAGGGGAGTAATGGCATTAATTGCCTTCAGTACGAGATAGATTGGAAGTAAGTGCCCGACAGCAACAAGAATCAACATCGGAAGAATCAGATCAATATTCAAACTAAGAGAAACATCGGATAGTGAAATATAACAAAATGAAAGTATCACCATTAAGATACTTCTAACAGACAATATCTCATATGTTTGCCATTTTTCCTTGAATAATTTCTTAGAAGAAATAGTGTATAATACCGTTCCTACAGCACCAATTATCACACTAACAATGCCAATAATCCTATCCTGAGTTGAGGTTGATGATAATCCACTATTTCCTAAAAATGTATTCACTAGCATCACACCTACACCAATGAGAACTAACCAAGATATGACGACTTCTAATTTTTCTGTTTTTGCCTCGTCTTTATCGATAAAAGATGAAAGGAGGATTGTTATCGCAGGGCCACAAGCCACTGAAGCGACACCCACTATTGCAGGCTCAAGAAAACGTAGCGAAATGATTAATCCCCCCCAATTTAATAGAATTGAGATATTAACAATTAACACCAATAAGGTGTTCTTGCGGACCTTCACAATTAATTGATCAATCCCTTTGAAAATACTTATCATCATAAATAATAAAGTAGATGATATAAAGCAATAAAAGATAACAATAGCTGAATTTATCGATTGCGTTAAATACGCCACAAACACATCAAATGCTGCACTGATGAGGCAAAAAATAACCCCATATATTACGCCATTATATGAAGACATATATCACCTATTATTCTATACCCGTCATCTTTCAAGTTGCCTCTTTGTTGGCTGCGCTCGCTCACCCCGGTCACATAGTTATCTATGCTCCCAGGGATTCACTCCCTTGCCGTCGCGATCCATCTTGAAATCCATAGGGTATATATGCAAAAATATCTTATCTTTATGTCTACTTATAGAATTTTGATATTCACACTTCGAAAATACTCGATTACCGTTTATTTTAAACTTATTAATTTCGAGTAAAACTGTGCTGCCTATGTCATTTAATTTCACATTTACATTCCATTTGATGTTCATAGAAGATAATATTCATACACCATTCTTATATTTTTTCAAACAAGTCATTTAATGAATGAGAGATATTCCTCAGATAAACAAACCAAGTCTTATTTATCATAAAATTAATGTTATAAAGATAACATTAAATACCATTGATAGTAATTAAATGTTATTTTTACACCATGTCATCATTAGTATATACGTAACTTTTATACAGGAATTATTGGCACAAAAGATTCAACAAATCTCAAGTTAAATAGCGGAATTTGTATATGTTTTTTTAATTATTTTTTCTTTAATTATTGAATTTATCTACCAAAGCGGATAATTTTACGGACGAATCATATCGACGTAAAGTTAAAAATACAGCATTAAACGTTGTTGTCCGAACAACCTTCTTATTAGAAAATGCAGTCTTGTCCTCAAGGGTGACGATGCATTTTTATATCCGATTTTCTTCTCACTTTTTCAACAGCAACCTGAATTGATAAAGACTCATTTAACATCAATTCGTTTATCGGTTCGAAATGTGATTTATCTAACTCTGACTTTCGATAGTTTTTGACATTTTTACGAGATTAAGTTAGATCAAATTTATGTATACCCTATGGATTTCAAGATGCATCGCGACGGCAAGGGAACGAATCCCCGGGAGCATAGATAACTATGTGACCGGGGTGAGTGAGTGCAGCCAACAAAGAGGCAGCGTGAAAGATGACGGGTATATAAATATTTCAATGGAGATGTAATAAGTCTATATAAAAATTAAACAATTTATACCAAGATTATGTAGGATTACATTAAAAAATGGAAAGTCAATGGAAATGTTATCTACTGAAAAAAAATATTTAAAAGAAACGAACAATCAAATATTACCAGTCCATTCAACATTGCTACACGAGAATTCACCATCATTTACTGTCCAAGGTGAAACCTCTCGTTGTGACCAAATTATTCAAAAAGGTGATCACGCGCTAATAGGGATAAGCCCCTTTAACTCACGTTTTTCAAAGGACTATGTAGTGGACCTTATTCAGTGGTCAAGTCATTATTTCCGACAAGTTGACATATTGTTACCTTGTGAACGTGAAGCTTCACGCCTTTTAGTTGCTAGTGGAGCTGAGAATGCTAAGGCTATCAAGAAAACACAGCGCGAAATTAGACGTCTTTTATGTAACCTTGATTATGCTATTTCCACAGCAATGTTAAAAAGTAAGCAAATCAGAGTTATTCAATTTTGTGACTTTGCACTAAACCATGACTACCAATCTCTTAAAACACAAGTTGAAAACGCGTTTAATGAATCAGAATCTTTTAAAAAAATCTGCCTTAATATGGCCTTTCAAGCCATAAAAGGGAGACTAAAAGGTACCGGGCAATACTTTGGTCCAATTGACCTACAATTAGTATATAAAGCGTTACCATATATTTTCGCTGAAATTCCCTTTTACCTCGATACCCCTCGATTACTTGGGGTAAAGTATTCTACGTTACTTTATCACCGTCCTTGGCCAATCGGAAAAGGGTTGTTTAACGGCAGTTATCCTATACAAGTAGGAGATAGACAAAGTTACGGAATCGTCACTCAACCATAAAATACAAACAGTCTGATGAAATAGTAATTGTATTTAAAGTTAATAAGCTCTTAGTACCAAATATCTTTAGAAAGGAAGCAAAATAATGGCTAAATTAAGTTCTTTTAGTATTCACGATCCTAAATTCATAAAAAATCCTTATGATTTTTACGACATCTTGCATAAACAAGATTTAGTTTATTTTGAACAATCCCAAAATAGCTATTTTATTGGCAAATATGAGGATGTTGACGCTATTTTAAAATCCTCAATTTTCAATACTAAGCCATTAACCGCACTTGCCGAACCAGTTATGGGGGATCGCGTTCTTGCTCAAATGGAAGGTGAAGAGCATGCGTGTAAACGAAAACTCATAATGCAAGGACTTTCAAGAGATTATTTTAATCGCTACTACGAACCCATGATTCGAAAGATTACTGAAGATCTCTTACAACCTTATATGGAAAAAGGAAATATAGATATTGTTAATGACTTTGGCCGCGATTATGCCGTATTAGTAACATTAGGTATTCTCGGACTACCAAGTGATAACTATCGTGATATAGCTGAATGGCACAAGGGTATCGCCAGTTTTATTACCCAGTTTGACCAAACAGAACCAGAAAAAATGCACAGTCTTGAATGTAGTCAGAAATTAATTCGCTTACTAAAGCCTATAATAGATCAGAGACGGTGTAATCCCAGTGAGGACATTATATCTATATTTTGTCAAGATACAGCGATGTCCATGAGTGAAATTACAGCACTGTGTTTAAACATTCTATTAGCTGCTATAGAACCTGCTGACAAGATATTAGCAATGATGCTTAATCACTTAATATCTAATTCAAGTATGTTTGATGCAGTGCTCAAAGATCGCAGTCTGATTCGAGATGCATTTGAAGAAACTTTACGTCTGACATCACCGGTACAGCTAATTCCAAGAGAAGCGGGTGAAGATGTCACTATTTCTGGTATCGATATACCTAAAGGCGCTGTAATATTTTGTATGATTGGCGCAGCTAATCGCGATCCGTCGGTTTTTCACAAACCAAATGAATTTGATCTATATCGAAGAAAAAATACAACTTCTCAACAGAAAACAAATCGAAAAAGACATTTAGCTTTTGGTGCAGGTACTCATGCCTGTGCTGCGGCTGCATTTTCACTTAATCAGTTGGAAGTTGCATCCAATATTATTTTGGATCGCCTGCACAATTTACGTTTTGCTAGTAATGATCATTATCAAGAAACAGGAGTGTATACACGAGGGCCCGCTAAACTCCTTTTGAGTTTTGATCCAATAGCATCGTCTGCTGTCAAGGAATAGTCGCCCTTATCTGAAAATCACTATGGAAGCGATGGAATATAAGGGATGCCGGAAGTGAGTATCCCTTGAAACAATCAGGAGATATATCCTATGGATTTCAAGATGCATCGCGGCGGCAAGGGAGCGAATCCCCGGGAGCATAGATAACTATGTGACCGGGGTGAGCGAGTGCAGCCAACAAAGAGGCAACTTGAAAGATGACGGGTATACCTACATTTTATTATCGAAAAGAGGAGACTCATGATGATAAGTAAAGTCAATAATAAAGTAAATTAAACGGGCTAACTGATACATTGACACCTTGATGATCAAGGTATACGATGCCGTTATGAACAAGCCAAAGAAAACACTTAACACAGTTGGACGAACAACAGTGGACTACACTGATCGAATGTATTGGAATGGCATCATTAAGATGAGCTTATCCAAATTTTTCATTCTCAGTGTTCTACAACAACGGCCTATGCATGGTTACGAAATTGCCCGAGAGGTTGAACATTCTACCCAAGGGTGTTGTTCACCTACCGAAGGTACAATTTATCCGGTGCTGCGTGAATTTGAGCAGGGGGAGTATGTAACGGTACACAATGAAACCGTTGCAGGCCGTGGACGTAAAGTATACACATTAACAGATAAAGGGCGGACAGCTTTTACTGTCGCTGTAGAAGCTTGGATGGAAGTCGCCGCACATATCAATCGTCAGCAATGACGATTTTTTTTGACTTAATACATTGCACATCTATGCATTGATCAGGAATATGAGGAATCTATTGTAAATCTGGCGCCAAATTAGCGAAACGTAATATCAGCCTATTAATGATTTAATTTGGAGGAAATAAATATGAACGAACAATCGATTAAACAGCGAATCAAAGACATACAACACTATTATGGCAAAACCCTGTCTAGTAGAGAGGAGCTTGCTGTAAATGTATGCACAGTGGACAGCACCACTTCAGACCGAATCAAAGAAATTCTTAAGCTTATTCATCCTGATGTACAGAGGCGTTTTTATGGTTGTGGTACGCCTTTTCCTCCCTTGCTAGAAGGAACGACAGTATTAGACTTGGGATGTGGGAGTGGGCGTGATTGTTTTATTCTGTCTCATCTCGTAGGTACTGAGGGTAAAGTTGTTGGTATTGACGCAACGGCAGAACAAATCGAATTTGCCCAACGTTTTGTGGATTATCATCGTCAAATCTTTAACTATTCATCCACCAATGTGCATTTTCAGCAAGGCTATATCGAGTCACTAGAACAACTTAATTTACCACCTGAAAGTATAGACGTTATCGTTTCAAACTGTGTCATCAATCTATCTGTATCTAAAGCAAGTGTGTTGGCTGGTATGGCCCGTTTACTCAAATCAGGTGGTGAAATCTATTTTTCTGACATTTTTTTAGATAGAAGACTGGACCAATCACTGAAAAATGACCAACAAATTGTTTGTGAGTGTATCGGTGACGCATTGTACTTTGAAGATTTCATACGGCTAGCAAGAACAGCCGGTTTTAATGATGTTCGTGTCATTAATAGCAGTTTGAAATCCATAAACAATAAGGAGATTGAGGCAAAACTAGGCGGCGCAAAACTGTATTCAATGACGCTGAGGCTGTTCAAATTAGATTTAGAAGACCGTTGTGAGGATTATGGTCAAGTTGCCATTTACAAAGGCAATTTACCAGATGCACCGGATCAGTTTGTGCTTGATCGAGAACATATTTTTGAGACAGGCAGAGCAGTCCCTGTATGCCGCAATACCGCCGATATGATCACCAAAAGTCGTTACCATACATTATTTGATTTAATAGGTGATGGGAAAAAACATTATGGCCTTTTCAACGGTGGAAGGGCGAAGCATTTTGATGCTGATAGCAAAGTTATGCAAGTTTATGCACCAAGTGGCTGTGGTTGTTAGAGTAAATGCTTCCAAATAGCAAAAAGCCTTACAGCAATCACTGTAAGGCTTCTCTATTTCTTTAAGTCTGCGGCTTATTTGACAGCCCCGAACTCTAAATTGGTCGGCGAGAGAGGATTCGAACCTCCGACCCACTGGTCCCAAACCAGTTGCGCTACCAAGCTGCGCTACTCGCCGAAAACGAGGCGAATCTTACTGCGCTCGCTACAGGCCGTCAATACCTTTTTGATAACCAGAGATTAGTTGCTGATAAAAACAACTGAACCTCAGTTATGTCGCACTTTCTCACGGATTTCACAGAAATACGTCATTAGGTAAAAAATAATGTTGTAGCTAAATCTGGACTTTCTTTTTTCTAACTAAGTTATTTTAACCTGCTACCCAGTGCCCCTAGAAAGGTTTATTCATCAAATAGGTCAGAATGTCTTCCTGTTTGTTCATATCTTTGCCACGTTTTTGTGCGGATTTCACATCACGCTTAAATTGACTTGAATATCTTGGCTAACGTATCAGATACCAAGCTGATCGAATAAATCGTCAGCATCCTTTGCTTGATGAATGTCTTCACCACGATCACTCTTAGCCAAAGTTTCGGCAGTCAATTTATTAGGTACTCTCATTTCAAACGGTAATGCTTTTTCCTTCGCAACTTTAGTCAAGGTGATACGCACAAGATCAGATATGGTTAACCCCATACCAGCCAAAACTTCGGTAGCTTCTGCTTTTAATGTCTCATCGATTCTTGCCCGAACAAATGCATTTGCAGCCATAAATCCCCCTTTTAATTTATAAATAAAATGTAGCTCGAATGAGCCACAAAATCAAGGTTAGAGGTATTAAGTTCCGGCTATCGCATTTCACAACAGCCGGAATTGACTATTTCAGGTCACTATTGCAGTAACGAAATATCCGCAACTTTCAGGAACAGGTCCCGCAATTCACTTAACAAAGTTAAGCGATTCACGCGCACCTGCTGGTCTTCATCCATTACCATTACATTGTCGAAGAAAGCATCGACAACTTCACGCAGAGAAGCCAATTCAATCAGAGCTTCCCGATAGTGCCCTTCGGCAAACAAAGGCGCCAGCTTATCCTGTAAAACTATCAGATGCGTTGCCAGTTTCACCTCTTCTGGCGCTTTCAACGTAGAAACATCTACTTTCTCGTTCAATGTCTCTTCAGACTTAGCCAGAATGTTAGAAACGCGCTTATTCGCCGCGGCCAACGCTGCGGCTTCATCCAATGTACGGAAATGAGTGACCGCTTTAACACGGGCATCGAAATCAGCGGGTTGCGTTGGACGACGCGCCAATACAGCCTGAATGGTATCAATGCTGTAACCCTGCTCCTGATACCATGCACGGAAACGGCCAAGCATAAACTCAACCACGTCATCAGTGACTTTGGCATTCGTCAGCTTGTCGCCATACAGACGAACCGCTTCTTCTGTCAATGCCTGTAAATCCAATGGCAATTTTTTCTCAACGATAATACGCAAAGCCCCCAGCGCAGCACGACGCAGTGCAAACGGATCTTTATCGCCTTTCGGATGCTGACCAATGCCAAAAATACCCGCCAGAGTATCCATTTTGTCTGCAAGGGCTAACGCACAGGAAACACCCGTAGAAGGCAGCTCATCACCGGCAAAACGCGGTTGATACTGCTCATTCAGCGCCAGAGCGATATCTTCCGCTTCACCGTCATGACGAGCGTAATGCATTCCCATCACACCCTGAGTATCGGTGAACTCGAACACCATATTGGTCATCAGGTCACATTTGGACAACAGACCCGCACGGGTGGCGTGATTAACATCAGCGCCAATCTTCTCTGCAATCCAACCAGCCAAAGCCTGAATACGATCCGTCTTATCGCGCAATGTACCAAGCTGTTTCTGGAACAGAACGGTTTCCAAACGAGGCAAGTTGTCTTCCAGACGCTGTTTACGATCCGTCTTAAAGAAGAATTCCGCATCAGCCAAACGAGGACGAACCACTTTTTCGTTACCAGAAATGATTTGTTGCGGATCAGAAGATTCAATGTTGGCAACAAAGATAAAGTTCGCCATCAACTTGCCCGCATTGTCGTAAACCGGGAAGTATTTCTGATCACCTTTCATGGTGTAAACCAGTGCTTCTGCTGGTACTTCGAGGAATTTCTCTTCAAATTTCGCTGTCAGCACAACCGGCCATTCAACCAGTGAAGTAACTTCTTCCAACAAACTGTCACTAATATCCGCAATGCCACCCAGTTTAACCGCCGCTTGTTCGACATCCTGTTTGATGAGCGCCTTACGGGTTTCATAATCCGCGATCACTTTACCGCGTTGCTGCAAAATTGCCGGATACTGTTCCGCATTGTCAATCGTGAATTCAGGCTCACCCATAAAACGATGGCCACGAATGACACGCGCAGATTTAATACCCAGAATTTCGCCTTCAATCAGTTCATCACCAAACAACATGGTAACGGTATGCACCGGGCGAACAAACTGCGTCTCTTTATCGCTCCAACGCATCAGTTTAGGTATCGGCAACTTACTCAGCGCGTGATTGACCATACCCGACAATAGCTCTGTTGCACGGCGGCCTTTTACCAGCGCACGATACAGTAACCATTCGCCTTTATCTGTCACCAAACGTTCAGCCTGAGCAGCCGTGATACCACAGCCACGAGCCCAACCTTCAGCCGCTTTTGTCGGTTTACCCTCCGCATCAAATGCCTGAGCAATCGCCGGGCCACGTTTTTCCACTTCACGGTCAGCCTGCGCTTCATCCAGATTAGCGATTTTCAGCGCCAGACGGCGCGGCGCGGCAAACCAGCTCACTTCACCATGAGCCAAATTAGCGTTATCCAGTTCTGCCGCAAAATTAGCCGCAAATGCTTCAGCCAGTGAACGAAGAGCCTTCGGCGGCAACTCTTCTGTGCCGATTTCCACCAGGAAAGTCTGTTGAGTCATGACAGCCTCTTAGTTCTGATTCTTGTTACACATAGGAAAACCCAGTGCCTCGCGGGAGGCATAATAAGCTTCTGCAACAGCTTTAGTCAGGGTGCGGATACGCAGGATATAGCGCTGACGTTCAGTCACCGAGATAGCTTTACGGGCATCCAATAAGTTGAATGTATGACCCGCTTTAAGAATACGTTCATAAGCCGGCAGAGGCAGTGGCGTTTCCAGCGCCAGCAGCTCCTGAGCTTCTTTTTCATATTGCTCAAAGCAGCTAAACAGGAAATCAACATCCGCATACTCAAAGTTATAAGTAGATTGTTCTACTTCATTCTGATGATAAATATCACCATAAGTGGTTTTACCCAGCGGGCCATCGCACCAAACTAGGTCATAAACACTGTCCACGCCCTGGATATACATTGCCAGACGCTCAAGACCGTAGGTAATCTCACCCGTAACAGGTTTACACTCAAGGCCACCTACTTGTTGGAAGTAAGTAAACTGAGTCACTTCCATGCCGTTAAGCCACACTTCCCAGCCCAATCCCCAAGCGCCTAACGTTGGGTTTTCCCAGTTATCTTCAACAAAACGGATATCATGAACCGTCGGGTCCAACCCCAATTCTTTCAGCGAACCCAGATATAATTCCTGAATATTGTCTGGTGACGGCTTAATAATGACCTGAAACTGATAGTAATGTTGTAAGCGATTCGGGTTTTCACCATAACGGCCATCTGTCGGACGACGGGAAGGTTGCACATAAGCCGCCGCAATTGGCTCCGGGCCAAGTGCACGCAGGCAAGTGATTGGATGAGAAGTGCCCGCGCCGACTTCCATGTCCAGTGGTTGGACAATGGTGCAGCCCTGGCGCGCCCAATAATCCTGTAAGGTCAGGATCAGCCCCTGAAAGGTCTTGGTATCAAACTTTTGCATGTTGGATCCGCACGCGATACATATGAATTTGAAAGGAAGTCGGTCAGTATACCCTTTGACCTTAAGATATACAGCCCTGAATTCGCTCTCAATTCCGCCCTGAAATAAAAAAATCTTAATCTGGCTATTTTGCTTGTATATATATACAGTTAAAGTACAGTCAATTATTAACCATCAACATCGGGAATAATCATCATGGAACTAACACGCTGTCATTGGGTGACCTCTGATCCTGAATATCTGGCTTACCATGACAATGAATGGGGAAAACCACAAGAAAATAGCCAGAAGCTGTTTGAAATGATTTGTCTGGAAGGCCAGCAATCCGGGCTATCATGGCTGACTATCCTGAAAAAACGTGAGGGCTATCGCCAATGTTTTCATCAGTTTGATCCGGTAAAAATTGCCGTCATGGATGAAAATGATGTGGCACGGCTGATGCTTGATCCTGCTATTGTCCGCAATCGCGCCAAAATTAACGCTATTATCAACAATGCGCGGGCATATCTTAAAATGCAACAACAGGGTGAAGAATTCAGCACCTTTATCTGGCGTTTTGTTGATAACAAACCGATTATTAATCAGTGGAAAACCATCACAGAGGTGCCGGTAAAAACAGATCTTTCAGATGAGTTATCACAAGCACTGAAAAAAAGAGGGTTCAAATTTATCGGCAGTACCACTTGCTATGCATTTATGCAGGCAACAGGCTTAGTCAATGACCATATAACTGACTGTTTATGTAGAAAATAAATTCAGTGAATTACAATAGCGCCAAGATTAACACCAATAATAAAACTGGATATTAACCAAACATTTAGCTCTTTATTTTAAATGTTAAATTAAATGCCATATTAAATAATTAGTAGTCATAATTTTCCAGATTGCACCTCGATAATGCGAAGGGTATGGTGTTATTTCTTCTAATTTAAATAACACACCGACAACGAACACGGCTATGATTTTTTCTCAATTCGGTAACAAGTTTACACAAGACGCAGGTATAACCCGCCTGATGAATGACCTTAATCAAGGGTTGCGGACACCTGGTGCAATTATGCTGGGCGGTGGTAATCCGGCACATATCCCGGAAATGGATGACTATTTTCAGCAATTACTGACTGAAATGGTCGCAAGCGGCCAACTCACGGAAACACTATGCAACTATGATGGCCCTCAGGGTAAAGATACGCTAATTCGAGCATTGGCAGAGATGCTGCGCGAAAAACTTGGCTGGGAAATTGGTACACAAAATATAGCCCTGACCAATGGCAGCCAGAGCGCATTTTTCTATCTGTTTAACCTGCTGGCCGGGCGCAGTGAAGATGGCTCCACCCGTAAGGTACTATTTCCACTGACACCGGAATATATTGGTTATTCTGACTCAGGGCTGGATGAAGGCTTATTTGTTGCCAATAAACCCAATATTGAATTATTGCCAGAAGGCCAATTCAAATACCGTGTTGATTTTGACCATCTCAATATTACCGAAGATATTGGCCTGATCTGTGTTTCTCGCCCAACCAACCCAACGGGTAACGTCATCACTGACGAAGAATTGCAACGGCTGGACTATCTGGCTCAACAACACCAGATTCCATTACTCATTGATAATGCTTATGGTGTACCATTCCCAGGTATTATTTTTAGCGAAGCTACACCATTGTGGAACCCTAATACTATTCTGTGCATGAGTCTATCCAAATTGGGGCTGCCCGGTTCACGCTGCGGAATCATTATCGCTAACGATAAAATCATCAATGCCGTCAGTAACATGAATGGGATCATCAGCCTTGCGCCGGGCGGTGTCGGCCCCGCAATGGCATTGGAAATGATCCGTCGCAATGACCTGCTTCGTTTGTCACAGGAAATTATCCGCCCGTTCTATCAACAACGGGTTCAAGACGTGATTCAGATTATCCGTCGTTATCTGCCGGCGGAACTTTGCCTTATCCATAAACCAGAAGGTGCCATTTTTTTGTGGCTGTGGTTTAAAAATCTGCCGATAACCACAGAAACGCTTTATCAAAGACTGAAAAAACGTGGTGTGTTAATGGTTCCAGGTCACTATTTCTTCCCCGGACTGGAACAAGACTGGCCGCATGCTCATGAATGCATGCGTATGAATTATGTTCCTGATCCGGAAAGTATTGCAAAAGGGATTGCGATTTTGGCAGAAGAAATTGAGCAGGCACATCAGCAAGCAGCCTGAAATCAATGTATACCCTATGGATTTCAAGTTAATTAAAACACAGAAAAAAATCCTGTTACATAAAAAATTCACGACTTTTTGATATCAGTGCTATGGTCAATGTTGCACGACGTGATTATAGTGATTGATGTCAAAGCTCTTCATTAAGAGATTTGGGAAAATAAAAATCACCCAACAAACTTATGCAAGAGCAAACTATTTCAGCGGCTTAGCCATACGAGATCAATAGAACCGATGAAGAGTAATAAATTAATTCTATTTTGCGTCACATTAGGATGGTTGTTAATCAGCGGGTGTACCAGCATCATGACACATTCAGGGCCTAGCCGCGGTTATTATCCCGGAGCTAAAGCTAACATTGAAATGTTAAAAGACAAAGATACGGGTTGGGTAATGAAACCATTACTCGCGATTGATCTGCCTTTTTCTGCGCTATTAGATACTCTCTTATTACCTTATGACTATATAAAATCTGACGAAGATCAATCAACAAGTTCACCAAAAGAGCGAATTGAAAAAATAGAAAAAGCACAACGTCAAACCAAAACCAATTAATTGATAATCCGTTCCGGTTTATTTATTGCCACCAGCGGAGAGTGAACTGACGGCAAATATATTTATTTCAATCCGGTTTCCACCAGGAAAATTTGCATATAACCATCGACTTCACGCATAAATGCAATATGATGACTATCCGGTGAAATCACCACCGCTTCCGCAGCAGGCGCTTTTTCTGTACGCTTTGTCAAACGCCGCATTTGGCTATTTCGCACATCGCACAGCATCACACTGTTATCACAAATAAAAGCAACAAACTGACCGCTACTTTCCCAACTAAAAGCAGATTGGATGCCACAGTAACTCTGAGTTATTTGACGGAGCTCGCCACCATTTGGCGATATTGTCCACAATTGCACAATACCATTATCATCTTTCATTAAAAAACCAATCTGTTCACCATTCGGTGAAGCACGCAACCAGTGACGCGGGTTATTCACGACTCCCGGCCAGCGTTTGTGGCTGGTCAATGTCAAACGACGCTGCATTACACCGGCAGGCGGCGCGGGTAACGTTGTTTCCGTACCTTGCAGCGGTTTTTCCCCTGCTACCGCATAATCAGCATCCTGTTCAGGTAAATCAACGATATAGACTTCCGGTACTTTTTCCCCTGTTGCAGAAATAGTATCGCCAATAAATGCCAATGCCCAACGCTGCCAATTACCATCCGCTTTACGATATCCTGCTTGGCCTACCCAACACTCTTCATAGGCGCGGTTAATATCATCACTGCCCGGCTCCGGCTGAAAAGTAGTAGTACTAACCACAACGGAGAAATAGCTACCATCATATTCACGGGGATGGTGCTTAGGTGGTTCAACTGGTTTGAGGGGCACAGCCACGGCGATATTGCGCAAATCCAGCGCTGGATCAAGCTTATGCATAACATGGTCGTTATAAGTAAAACTTAGACGGCTACCATCCGGGCTGAATACATGAACGTGGCTGCCTCCGCGCAACGCTCCCGGGGTATAAGGGGCAGTAATATCCATTGCATCCAGCGTAACCGCTTTTCCCGGAGAATCCTCACTGACAATGACGCCCCGACGGTGATGAAAGTCATAGTGCCATTGCTCATCTGGGCATTCTGGCCCATGAATAAACGCATATCGGACAGGTTCTGTTGGGCTGACTGTCACCACGCCAACATGAGCGCCCTCCTTTGCCTGATAGATAATTTCTGTTTTTCCACTCTGTACATGAATTTTTTCTATCGTTAAACCAGTAAAAGAAGCACCATGAGGACGCACATCATAAACTAACCACTGGCTGTCTGGTGTCCAGACATTAATATTAGTAAGCTGGTGGCTACGGTTATCTAACGTGATTTGCCGTTCCTGAAAGGCCATTTTATTATCCTTGCATCAGGTTTTTTCGGATAAATAATATTAATCCGAAATGGATGGAACTAAAAAATTTCAGTCGAGACTTTACCACTTCGACATTACTCTTACTTTTTTATGCTACGTACATTTCATTTCTATGTTACTAAGTGTTCTTTATATCATCGGTATTACTGCTGAAGCGATGACCGGGGCTTTAGCTGCGGGCCGCCGTAAAATGGATATGTTCGGCGTGATTATTATTGCTTCCGTAACGGCGATTGGCGGTGGTTCCGTTCGAGATATACTACTAGGGCATTATCCCCTCGGTTGGGTTAAGCACCCTGAATATATCGTCACCGTTGCCTGTGCCGCCGTAATCACCACTTGGGTTGCCCCCATGATGAAGCATTTACGTCGTCTGTTTCTTATTCTTGACGCCATTGGTCTAATTGTCTTCTCCATTATTGGCGCACAGATTGCGTTGGATATGAACTATGGCCCAATTATTGCTTCCATTGCGGCGGTTATCACCGGTGTTTTCGGTGGCGTGTTACGCGATATGTTGTGTAACACCATTCCGTTGGTTTTCCAGAAAGAGATCTATGCGGGTGTCTCCTTTACCGCCGCCTGGTTATATATTGGCTTACAGCACACGCCGTTACCGCAAAACGGCATTGTTCTGATTACCCTGATCGCCGGTCTGACAGCAAGATTGGTTGCTATCCGCTACCGTCTTGGATTACCGGTCTTTAATTACGAACACTCCGATCACTGAGCCATACCAACGGGGTTAACTACGACCCCGTTTTCCCGGTCAAAACCCGTTATCCTTGCCACTGACAGTTTTTCCGCGATTGCTTTAATCTGCGTGTCATTGACAAAATCAGACAACTTTTTAAATTGCCCGGTAGTAAGTTGCTGTTTTAACTGTGTTCCGGCTAATTTCTGCTCCAGTTGCTGCCAGTGATAAACATTGTCAGACAGCTTATCCATATAAGGCACTCCAATCCCTTTCATCCAGTAGGAAAAAGGCTGATTTTTTGCCTTGCTGAATTGCGAATAAACAGCCTGTGCCCGTTTATCTCCGATTCCTGGTAAGGCCGCAATTTGTTGAGCTGAAAGCGCTAACCAACCGGTTAAATCAGTGACTAACTTCTGTTCGGTCAACATTGCCCAACTACCGCTACTGACGCCTGTCATTTGCAGATTTTCACCAAGCCATTTTAATCGTGCATTAAATTGTTGTTCACAACCCACCGTTAACGTCAAACAACTTAGTGCATGATAATGCTGCTTATCCGGTGGCTGAATATCCTGACGCTCTTTGATCCGCCATACCACCTGAGCTAATTTCGGGATACCATGGCCTGCCAATGTAAGCGTCACCTGATCCCCCGGTAATACATCCAACTGTTGCCAACGACGAACAGAACCAATATTGACTCTGCTTATCTGCCGATCATCCAGTTTCACCTTATCCAGCCCAAGAACCACTGAGATTTTGCCCGTTCTGCCAATAGTAAAATTAACTTCCCTGACTTGTGTAACCTGATGGCGTAAAGGGTGTTTCCATGCCACAGCCCAACTGTTAGATCCAGACCGCCACTGGTTTCCTTT
The DNA here is from genome assembly GCF_042879335.1 of Photorhabdus sp. RM96S. Classification (NCBI taxonomy): domain Bacteria; kingdom Pseudomonadati; phylum Pseudomonadota; class Gammaproteobacteria; order Enterobacterales; family Morganellaceae; genus Photorhabdus; species Photorhabdus sp. RM96S. The sequence continues at coordinate 47,564 of NZ_JBHFKT010000015.1, forward strand.
AGGTTCAATTTCCTGTTTCAGCACGATACCGTCTGTAGCAAAAGGCATGGGTTGTTCAAAATAGTGCATCCGCAGTTTCTGCACCTGCTCTGGTTCCTCTATTTTATGACTGTAGCGAAGCGCCAATGGAAACCCCATATCTGCCAGTTTGCGCAATTTACTTTCCATCTCCGCAGGGCCATCCGGCCAGCTCCAGATAAACAAACCTATTTGTTTTAATTCTGACGAATGGCCCTTACGCATCATCAAACCCGCAACCCGATTACGAGCGCCATCACTCCCCAATAATTGCTGTCTATGCCCCTCTTTATGCAGAAAGAGTTCTCCTTGCAATACCAAATCAGGTGGCGCATTTTCTATATTCTGCGGAATATCGGGAATATGTCGGCTTTTCGCTGTCCAATTTACCCCTTCGGCACCATTGCCCCGGCTGATTAATGAAACGAGTTTCCCGTTCTGATAAACCAATGTTACCGCTACACCATCAATCTTTGGCTGTAACCAGACAGGTAATCTACCGTGCAACCATCGGTTAATTTCCTGCTTGTCTTTCAGTTTACTTAATCCGGTATGAGCAACCGGATGAACAAGCTTATTATCGGGAAAAACTTCCACAGGAAAATCTGGATGAGGTGCTTGTTTCAGACAGAATTGCCAATGAGTCAGCTCCGACATTAATTGATCATAAACTTCATCATCGATCTCGCTTATCCCTTTCTGACGATAGAGCTGATCCCAGTGCGCCATCTGTTGCATCAGGCTCTTTGTTTCACGCTGCAACTTGTCCTGCGACCATTCGGGGCAATTCTTCTCTGTATTCGAAACAAAAATTTCAGCCGCAACTATCGGTGAACTGAAAACAATGAAAAGAATTAATATCAATAAATTAAGCATCCGTTGCTCCTTGGCTATCCATGCATAACAACAAAATAGAGGATAAAGAGATGCTGTCCAAGGCAGAGATAATAACTTTGCGAAGCGGTTCGAAGAATAACTGCCTGAAATCCCAAGGTAGCGGACTTTTTTATACACTACACAACAGAGCGGATATTTATGGTGAAAGCCTAAATCATTTAACTATTTATTGTATTTCAATTAATAATTAAATGTATACGTTACTCTGAATACTCGCATATAAATAACCAAGAAGACGTTTATGGTCACAGGAACAATTGATGACTCCACACCAAATTGACCGGAGCGTGTGGAAGCACTGAAACGAGCACATGAAGCTGCTCTCTATGATGCATGGTTCCGTAAGCAAGTTCAGTCAGCTATCGATGATCCCCAATCCAGCGTTCCTCATGAGGAAGTTAAAACATGGTTTGCAGCCAAAAAAGCCGCCCTACTTAAGGGGATATAATAGAGTTGGAATGGAAGCCAATGGCTCTGACTGATCGTGAGGCTATTACGATTTTTTTAATTTCTGAGCAGAAATGATTTCGTTACTGGCTGCACGCCTAAACCATTCAGGTAAATAACTGGACAATTGCTTCACTCTGTCGCGGTCCCGAGCCAACAATAGCTGCCTGCGCTTATTGCTGTTATCAAAAATCCAGACCCTATCTGATATATTCATAGCCAGCGGTAGGTTAATTATAGAACGATCATAGCGCCTGAATATATCGACAACTGGCACATTATGCCCTCCCGCTCTTACACGAAGCGCCACTCGTGCGGCAGACAAACCCACATCATGGACACCGACGAAAATAAAATTAACCTTGTAACCGGCACTAACAGCCTGCTCCATCAGCTTAATTTCGCCTTTACCCGTGAGAGTCGTCTCAACAGCAAACGAGCGGCATTCTTGGAGAAAAACCGCTCGTTGTTTGATAGCTAACCGACCCGCTTCCGCATTTTTCAGTGATGGATTATGCAGGCTGAGTTCTCGTGCTATATCATCGGGATTTACTACAGGAACCTTGCCAGTTAGATGACGTCGAACCAGTGTCGACTTGCCCGCTCCATTCGGTCCCGCAATAACCCATAGCTGAGGCCGATGCGTCACTCTTCCAAAACCCCAACTACCTGCTCGGTACCACTCATAAAACTAACCAGTTCCCTACGGCCACCTGGGTATTCCTTAATAACCATCCCTGCTGGAGTGTCAAACTCCGCATAATAAATTGGTTCACCAGCATTGAGGTGAGCACGCGCCTCTGAACCATCGTCATTTGCCAGTTGAGCATCAAAGATAGCTATAAAAGCGCGCTCTTGCGCCGGTGACATTTTTGCTAAATTTTGCAGTTCAAGCCTCATCGCTGTAACCCCTGTAATTTGCACCACAAACTTATGACAGATATACCCGTTATCCTTCAAGTTGCCTCTTTGTTGGCTGCACTCACTCACCCCGGTCACATAGTTTGCTATGCTCCCGGGGATTCGCTCCCTTGCCGTCGCGATGCATCTTGAAATCCATAGGGTATAAAACTAACTAATGAATATTAAGGTAACAACTGTCGATAAATCACACACCATAGTATGCAGTGTAAATTCCATTCATACTCCGAACAACCCTTATCAATAAATTAAGCATCCGTTGCTCCTTGGCTATCCATGCATAACAACAAAATAGAGGATAAAGAGATGCTGTCCAAGGTAGAGATAATAACTTTGCGAAGCGGTTCGAAGAATAACTGCCTGAAATCCCAAGGTAGCGGACTTTTTTATATACTGCATAGAGCGGATATTTATGGTGGAAGCCTGATGTATTTAATATTTGATTCAGGGCTGCCATCAACGATTCCCGCCCCAGAGGTTCTCATCGAAGACAGAGGTTTAATAACCGATAAACTTATCACATACGATAAGTTCAAGGGTCGATATTAAATATGCCACCCAAAATTCAGGCTCGTATCCTAAAAAGGATCTTGGTCTCGCTTATAAACGAATGAAAGAGGTTCTAAAATGAGCAACTTAAAATCCCTAAAATCCAAAGCATTAGCTAACTCAGATGTAAAAGCTGAGTATGATGCGCTAGAGACAGAATTCGAGCTAATTAATACTTTATTACGCATGCGGCATGCTGCTGGTCTAACGCAAAACCAAGTTGCACAGCGTATGGGAACAAAAGAGGCGAATATTTCCAGGCTTGAAAAAGGAAACGGAAACCCAACACTTAAGACACTATTGAACTACGCCAGAGCTTGCAATTGTGAATTACATTTTGGCTTCAAAACAACTTAATCCAAACGATATAGAAAAGTACCTTCGGGTGTTTTTCTGTATTTGTTTTCCCTTGTAACAGCCAGCTTCATCAGCTTACTTTCGCCTTTACCGATGAGGATCGTCTCAACAGCACAAATGAGCATCAATTTGCTCTCTCCATTAGGTTTTGCAATGATTATCAGTTAGCCTGGGAGAAACCTCGCCATTCGAACTAAAGCACACGGTGAATACGATTAGTTAATCTATTAAGTATTAATTTGTTATTGTGAACCATTAACCAAGGCTGAACCATAATACCTCGGTTCAGCCTGTTAAGTATTCACTTTAAATCTCATCACAGCCGCTCTCTGTTATTACCAACATTAACTTTCAAATAAAGATTAAAAGACGATGACTTTACGAAATAGTTTGGGTCGTAAATCCTAAAAAAACCAAAATAACTCACTTTTTTATAAACAGAAAAGATATTAAGCCACCCCTAGTGATTTTTCTTCCTTGCTTTACAGTTAATACTTAGCATATTAAGTTACATATTTACGTATTAATAAGAGTAGCCATAAAGATGTACATCCCCCCTAAATTCTGTGGCTCAAGTCTCATAATTTCAACCCTTACCACTTATAGATAAAAAAATAATCTGAAATCAACTACCAAAAAATTAATTTAGCATTAATCTGAAGTTATCAGCCGATAACTATTTCCTATTATCTTTTTTTAAAAATAATTGCTAATCTTATTTATGTCTTCGTAGCAATAGAAATTCAGCTTAACCCGCAAGGGATAGATTTTATGGCATAGGTTCCCTGTAGGTAAAGGCAAATCCGATATAACCTTAAGTTAGGAGAGTAATATGAATCAAGACGATTTCTCCTCAAACATGAGTTCCAGCAATACTCTTACATGAACGAAACCGTGTAATAACAACCTGCACGGGTGACCCGATGCAGAGAATAATCATCTGAAAAAGGAGGGCCCTTAAAAGGCCAATACAATCTGGCCGGGACAGGGTTATCACAGAGAATGAAAATTTTTAATATGGCAACCGGGGAGCTATCCCCATCAGAGTATTATCAACCTAACCCTACTACAGCCCCTTGGAACCCAACGTGGGCAATCAAAGCTCTCGGGCAACCGGTGATAAATGGGAAAGACAACAGGGGTAAGCCAATTCGTTACCCAGAATCACGTACCAGTACCTTATTGAATGTCTTTCCGACAGTAATAGATCGTAATTTTCCAAAGCCGAGAGTAGACGATATGACGCTGGAACAAGGCAGGTTCTGGATAAATGCACAAAACAGCATCTTCAAGGTCCCACGTGTGGTCACAGGCACGTATATCTGTAAGATGGTTGCCAAACGTAAAGATAAATCTCCAGGGAAAGCCACAGTGACCCTCTATACGGATGCTAACGTTGTAAATTATATACTCTACAGGTTCAAGGGAGACAAAAACGTTATGGAATCTAGCGTGAACGACCTGATTTACACAGCAAACTGCCGAGGGACCGGATTTTCATGGGAGCGTAAACCCGAAGAGAAATTTGAATTGGAAAGTAAGTGGGAAAACGCGGCACTGACAATTAAAATGCAAGACACTTGCGATTGGATTTATGATGTTGCTTTCTGGACGCCACCAAGCAACAATCCAAATGGTCAGTTTAAAGACCCAGCCATCCTGAGACCTAATAGCTAACCTGGAGAAGCCAGATCCCTGTAATAACCCAGATAACCTATCTGGAATGAGAGGGCAGGTAGCAGCAATAAATAAAAATCTTTAACAGAACAACCGGGGAGTAATCCCCGGTTGGCTTCCCACTTCTCAGGCCGCCACCGTCTTTATGACGGATTTACGCTGGCCTCCGTGGGCAGAAACGACGAGTCCCGCCGCTGCGGCTTTGTATGCCAGTTTCATGAGGAAGCTATTCCAGCCCGCATCCCCGATAGCGCGAGCAAGCTGGTGATTCTTCATTATGTCGGCCGATTTCAGCGTCTCATTAATTTGAAATATTAGCTTACCTGCCCTCTGTTATTACCAAATTAAGTTACTCGTTCACGTAATAATAGTCATAAAGATGTATATCCCCGCTAAATCCCTCTGCCTAAATCTCATTATTACCACTCTTGTGATCTATCTGTGGAAAATAATCTAAAAACCACTACCAACAATCAGGTGTAGCATTAACCTAAGGTTATCAGCCGATAACTTTTTTCTATTAGATTTTTACTTAAATAATGTCTAATATTATTCATGTCAGTAAAAATTCAGTTTAACCCGCAAGGGATAGGTTTTATGGCATAGGTTCCCCTGTGGGTAAAAGGTAAATCCAATATATACCCTATGGATTTCAAGATGCATCGCTATTCTGCACGCTACCCTCTGAGTTTTTGGGATACAAATAGCCAAGGTTACATTGGCCGAGATGGTTTTCCATTCCGGCTTCAACTCAATAAACAATAGTCATATTGAATTATCTCATGTGTATCAGCCAGCAATAGCTGATAAATCTAGCGGCGATAGTAATAACAGAAAATGGTAGGCAAATATACCTAAAGGCTCGGAAAGCAACATAAAGTAATGCGGACAGTCAGTGCAAAGTGGTATTTGACTTGGGTTTCCTCCGATCAAGAGGAAGTGAATAAGAGCCGGAGTCCAGAGACTAATTGAACAAAACCTGTCATTAAGACAGATAACGTGTAGTAACGACCTGCACGGGTACCCGATGCAGAAAATAATAACTGGAAAAAGGGGAATCTCTGAAAGGCCAATGTCATTTGGCCGGGACGGGATTACAGCAATAAATGAAAATTTCTCACGTAACAACTGGGGAACTATCCCCATCTGAATATCCCATGAATGCGGGTAACACATTCATCAACAGAATGAAACAGGATATTGGTCGGATAACGGCACATTACCGCCAGTGGCCGGTATGGATGATGTGCGTGTCTGTAGGGGCGCTCTTTTCCACCTCGGTATTCGCCGCTGCTACACCCAATTGGAACCCAAGTTGGGCAATCAAAGCTCTCGGGAATCCGGTGATAAATGGGCAAGACAACAACGGTAAGCCAATTCGTTACCCAGAAGAGGGTACCAGTACCTTATTGAATGTCTTTCCACCAGTAAGAAATCATAATTTTCCAAAACCGATAGGAAAAGAGATGATGCTAAAAGACGGCATGTTCTGGGTTAGAGCACAATACAGAATCTTCAAGGTGCCACATGTGGTTACAGGTAAGTATACCTGTAAGATGGTTGCCAAACGTAAAGATAGATCTCCAGGGGAAGCCACAGTGACCCTCTATACGGATGCTATCGTTGTCAATCCAGACATCTACTGGTTCAAGGGAGACAAAAACGTTATGGAATCTAACGTGAACGACCTGACTTACACAGTAAACTGCCTAGGGACCGGATTTTCATGGGAGCGTAAACCCGAAGAGAAATTTGAATTGGAAAGTAAGTGGGAAAACGGGGTACCGTCAATTGAAATGCAAGACACCTGCAATTGGATTCATAATGTTGCTTTCTGGACACCACCAGACAACAATCCGAATAATAGGTTTAAAGACCCAGCCATCCAGAAACCTACTAGTACGGGCAGTGCTAACCTAGCGAAGCCAGATCCCTGTGATAACCCAGATAATATATCCGGGGTGAGAAAGGCAGATAGCCGCAATAAATAAAAATCGTTAATAGAACAACCGGGGAGTAATCCCCGGTTGAGCACTCGAAGTACATTGGAAATAGATAACCCGTTTCCATAACGGTCAGTTTTTACGTAAACCATTTAAATATTACCATTCGAATATTAATTCCTCCAGACCTGCCTCACTCACGCTTAACCCTATTATTTATTTACTCGTTCGCGTTACTCTTTCAATACTTTCATTCGTATGACATCTCAATGTATGTGATATTTTCTTTACCGGAATACATCCACCAAATTATCAACCAATCACTTTTTTCTACTATCTTTCTATGCAAATAACAGGTAATGTTATTCAGTGAAAATATAGATCCGGCTTAACTCACAAGAGTAGGTTTTACCTTATCGATAGAAATGCCGCCAGTAAAAACTGACGGCAGTAAGAGCTAAAATACAATGAGGTAACGTGTAGTGACAGCTTGCACGGGTACCCAGATACAGAAAATAATAATCGGAAAAAGGAGAATCTCTGAAAGGTCGATATAATTTAACCGGGAGGGGATTACAGCAATAAATGAAAACTTCTAAAGAATATTATGTTCATACGTATACACAACCTAGTAAACCTCAAATCACGAGTAATCCTCAAATCATAGACTGGGTTCCAGAGAAAGCCATTTTAGCTCTCGGAAACCCAAAGATATATGGAAAAGAGAATAACGATAAATTGGTTCGTTATCCAGAAAGTGGGACGAGTACCTTAGTCTTTCCTAAAGGTGATCCACATTTCGATTTTCCAGGGACACGTTTACCTGATACCGCAGTGTTAAAAGATATGATGTTCTGGATTAAAACGAAAAACCGAATCTTCATTGTTCCACATGTTGTTACAGGAAAGTACACTTGTGAGATAATAGCCTCCCGCAAAGATGGCCAGCCAGGAAAGGCCACCATAACACTTTATACGGATGCAATCGTTGAAAATAATGAGCCCCAGTGGTTCAAAGGGGACAGTAACGTAATGGAGTCTAAGCTACTCGATCTGTGTTACGAAGTATCTTGCGAAGGAACGGGTTTTTCATGGCAGCGAAAACCTGAAGAGCAAGTTCAATTCGAAAATAACTGGGAAAATGGGGTGCCGTTAATTATAATGCAAGACAGCCAAGATATGCAAAATGTGATCTATAGCCTTGTGCTCTGGTCTGCACCCGTTGATTTAAATCCCAATTTTAAAGATCCTGCCATCCTTTTACCCAATGAATAAAATAATAACCAGCAGAAACTAAGAGTAAAGGTCATTTATTTGGGATGAAGCGATAGCAACACAATGAAAATCTTTAACCAGACAACCGGGGAACAATCCCCGGTTGAATATCCAATGAATACGGATAATATACTGAGTTATCATTCACCTTGTTTTTTATCAACCTGAAATATCACAATATTCAATTCCAGTTATTATACTGATTTTCCAATAAAAATTAAAAAGCGATAACTTCTCACTTCAAATGAGAAGTAAATAACCAATTACTGTAACTGTTAATATTTACACTAACCATTTAATATCATGACGTCGGGTTTAACTCTTCTGAGTCACATCATTCACGTTCAATCACATTATTCGTTTACTTTTTCATGTTATCCTTTCAATACTTTCATTCGTATAACACCTCAATTTATGTGATATTTTCTTTACTGGAATACATCCACAAAATTATAAACTGATCGTGTTTTTCTATTATCTTTTTATTCAAATAACAGGTAATGTTACCCCGTGGCAATATAAATCTAGCTTAACTCGCGATAAACCGATTTTATCTTATAGGTAAAAGCAAACCCAATATTAACCTTATTTAGGAGAGCCAATATGAACCCAAATGACCATCTCTCATCAAACATGGCTACCGGTGATCGTTTTATCCAGCAAAACCTAAAATCAGGCAGAGAAAGTAACTCTGGTGGCAATACCTCCATCGTCTCTATTGAATTGGCAGACGATTCGTTTCCGGAAAATAACATTTCTATTAAATTGGAAACCGCCATGTTATTGCAAAATGGCAGAGTGATCACTTGGGGGGAAAAACGGTTTTATAAACAGGAAGTCCCGCCACCAATTGCCGAATTTGCCGAATTGCAAGGTATCGTCAGCCTAAGCGCAACACACTCTGCATTTGCAGGCTTGCAGGCAGATGGCCGCGTGTCTACCTGGGGTATATTCATCAATGGCCTACTCCCCTCAGAATCAGTGGATAAGATGAAGAATATTGTCAGCGTGAGTTCAATTCCAATAAGAGATGTTTTCACGGGCCTACGGGCGGACGGCAGCATAGTCTCTTGGGGAGCAGTGGATTTTTTAAACACGGCTCTGCCAAGAATGTGTGGATTATCGCTACACAATATCATCAGCCTAAGCACAACAGAGCAATCTTTTGCCGCCTTACGGGCAGATGGCAGCGTCGTCTCCTGGGGATTGGATTTTCTGCCAACCCCACCCGAAATTGCCGCATTAAAGGATATTGTCAGCCTACACTCAACAAATAATACTTTCGTGGCCCTACGAGCGAACGGCAGCGTTGTCTCTTGGGGTGTGGAAATTATCCCGCCAGAAATCGCCAAATTACAAGATATCGTTAGCATAACTACCAATTATGATTATGCCGCCGCCCTACGGGCAGACCACAGCGTCGTTTCCTGGGGGGGAATAGTGGTTCCACCCGAAATTGCCGCATTAAAGGATATTGTCAGTTTAAATGCCACACCGTATGCCTTTGCAGCCTTGCGAGCCGACCACAGCATCGTTGCCTGGGAAGATGATATGGGCAGTGGCCTAATCCCACCCCCCGAAATTGCCGCATTAAAAGATATCGTCAGCCTACACTCAACAACAGGTTCATTATCGCGATTTACAGGCTCATTTGCAGTCCTACGGGAAAACCGCAGTGTGGTTGCCTGGGGAAACATCGACACCGGTGGAACATTACCACTTAAGATTGCTCAACTGAACGATATCGTCAGCCTGAGTGCAACATGTAGTGCTTTCGCAGCTCTGCGGGCAGATGGCAGCGTCGTTGCCTGGGGACAACCAAGTCGCGGTGGTTATGTGCCACCGGAAATTGCCAAGTTGAAGGATATCGTTAGCCTGAGCGCATCAAACTCTGCATTTGCAGCCTTGCGAGCAGATGGCCGCAGGGCAGGTTGGGGAGGAGGAGATACCAAAGCACATGGTGAATACGATTAATCAGTAAATGTGTTTTTTAGCAGGAGAGACGCTGGCCTGAAAATTGAGTTAATCCTCATAATCTCTTCACCTGTTATGAGCGGGTTAACACACTGCGTTGACCGCCAGCAAATCAAATACCGCAATACAGGTGCTTACATCCTTTAAGCAGAAACCCAGTTTGACGGGGAAGAAATAGGTTTTGCGGCGCAGAATTCCTACAAATAAATCCGATACAGCCTTATCAGGAGAGCAATATGAATCAACATAACGAGTTCTCATTCAGCACAGAGACCAAAGACACTTTTATCAAACAACGATCTGGAAGCAAAGCTATCAACTATGATAGCAATGGCGTCATAGACTCTAATAACTCTGGAACCGCCATATTATTACAAAATGGTCATATCGTTGCCTGGGGGGATACGGACCACGGTGGCGAACTCCCACCTGAGATTGCTGAACTGAACGATATTGTCAGTTTAAGTGCCACACAATACGCCTTTGCCGCCCTGCGAGCCGACCGTAGCGTCGTTACTTGGGGGGATGCGGGCTACGGTGGCAAAACCCCGTCTGAGATTGCTCAACTGAACGATATTGTCAGTTTAAGTTCAACATATGCTGCTTTCGCCGCTTTGCGAGCTGACCGCAGCGTCGTTACTTGGGGGAGTGCAGGCTACGGTGGCGAACTCCCACCTGATATTACTCAACTGAACGATATTGTCAGTTTAAGTTCAACATATGATAGTTTCATCGCCTTGCGAGCCGACCGCAGCATTATTAGTTGGACCAGTAGTTATAGTTATGTCCCATCAAAAACTGCTCAGCTGAATGATATTGTCAGTTTAAGTATAAATGATAATGCTTTCGCTGCCCTACGGGCAAACCGCAGCGTTGTTGCCTGGGGAGGGGGTTATAGCACTTATGTCCCATCAAAAATTACTCAGCTGAATGATATTGTCAGTTTAAGTGCAAATGATGATGCTTTCGCTGCCCTACGGGCAAACCGCAGCGTTGTTGCCTGGGGAAGGGCTGATAGGAAGCATATCCCATCAGAAATTGCTCGGCTGAATGATATTGTCAGCCTAAGTTCGACAAATTCTGCTTTCTCGGCCTTACGGGCAAACCGTAGTGTCGTTGCTTGGGGAGATCTAGATAATGGTGGCATACTCCCACTCGATGTTGCTCAACTGAACGATATCGTCGGCCTGAGTGCAACAAATTCTGCTTTCGCGGCCCTGCGGGCGGACCGTAGTGTCGTTGCCTGGGGGAAGCCAAGTACCGGTGGGTTTGTTCCACCCGAAATCGCTAAATTGCAGGATATTGTCAGCGTAGACTCATCGGGGAGCGCCTTTACGGCTTTGCGAACAAATGGCAAACGAGTTGGCTGGGGAGGCGGGGATATTAAAGCACATGGTGAATACGATTAATTGCCGATTAAGCCATACTCTTTCATTGTAACCCGGTGACTGCTCCCCGCCGTAAAAAAACAGCGAGGCTTCCCACTTCTCAGGCCGCAACCGTCTTTATGACGGATTTACGCTGGCCTCCGTGGGCAGAAACGACGAGTCCCGCCGCCTGTAATGCTGTTATGCCCTTGCGCTGGATGTTGATCGCCGCATTGATATCGCGGTCATGTTCGACTCAACAGAAAGGGCATTGCCAGATCCGCCCGCTCATGGACTGCCGCCAGACGTAATCGGGCCTTGCCGCGGTTAGCACTGCCCTTTTAAGACAGTAAAAACGCTCAAAATAACGCGCTTTTTCATCTCAATGCGTCGGATATTATAGTGCTTCTTAACAATTAAAACTCCTTGAGAAATTAGCCATCGGCGGAACTCACTGTATTTCATCCATGCCTCCTTTTCGACCAAGCGACGATGACACATAAAACAGCAAATACACCATTTTTGTTTCATTCAACAACAGTTGTGATAATACATAGAGCAAAATTTTAACTAAAGAAGTCAACCCTTGGCGATACAAAATATCCATTGGCAATTTTTCCCCTAAGAAAATTTCGGCGGAAATGCATCGGCAACGCGACATGTGTGAATGGGTACGTGTATACTGTTATAAGAATTTTATTCTGCTTTATTTAATTATTATCCAATCAACCAAGATACCACCATGATCCAAGGCACGTTATATATTGTCTCTGCGCCAAGCGGAGCGGGTAAATCAAGCCTGATTCAGGCTTTGTTAAAGACTCAACCTCTGTATGATACTCAGGTTTCTGTTTCCCATACCACACGTGCAATGCGTCCCGGTGAGAATCAGGGTAAACACTATTTTTTTATCACCGAAGAAGCCTTTCGCCAGATGATCGATAATAATGAATTTCTGGAACACGCCCGTGTTTTTGATAATTATTACGGTACATCCCGGAAAGTGATTGAAGAAACGCTTGCCAGTGGGGTTGATGTTTTTCTTGATATCGATTGGCAAGGAGCGCAGCAGATCCGCAAAAAAATGCCCTCTGCCCGCAGCATTTTTATCCTGCCGCCGTCAAAAGAAGAGCTCTGTCGCCGTCTGCGCGGTCGAGGGCAGGATAGTGAAGATATTATTGAAAAACGCATGGATCAAGCCGTTGCAGAAATGGTTCACTATAACGAGTATGATTATTTAATCGTTAATGATGATTTCAATACTGCATTGGCCGATCTGCACACCATCATCCGTTCAGAACGCCTGCATCGGGAGCGCCAGGCACAACGGCATGATGCTTTAATCAGCAAATTATTGGCAGACTGAACCAAGTTTCAGTATGATGCCCAGTCATTTCTTTACCTGTGGAGTCGCACACATATGGCACGCGTAACTGTTCAAGACGCTGTAGAAAAAATTGGTAACCGTTTTGACCTGGTGTTGGTCGCCGCTCGTCGAGCACGTCAACTGCAAACAGGTGGTAAAGATCCTCTGGTTGCTGAAGAGAACGATAAAGTCACGGTTATCGCTCTGCGTGAAGTGGAAGAGGGCCTGATCAACGGTAAAATTCTGGACGTACGTGAACGCCAGGAACAACAAGAGCAGGAAGCCGCAGAAATGCAGGCGGTTTCCGCTATCGCGGAAAGTCGTCGTTAATCTACGGTAGGTCTGCCTTGTATCTGTTCGAAAGCCTGAATCAGCTTGCCCAAAAATACCTGCCCGGGGCTCAGATTGAGCTCCTCAAGCAGGCTTACTCTGTTGCGCGGGATGCCCATGAAGGGCAAACCCGTACCAGTGGTGAACCTTACATTACTCATCCTGTCTCAGTTGCCTGCATTTTAGCCGAGATGCGTCTCGACCATGAAACGCTGATGGCCGCCTTGTTGCATGATGTTATTGAAGACACGCCCGCCACCTTTCAGGATATCGCCCAGCCTTTCGGCCCGGTGGTTGCCGGGTTAGTCGAAGGGGTCTCCAAACTTGATAAGCTGAATTTCCGCGATAAAAAAGAGGCACAAGCGGAAAATTTCCGCAAAATGGTCATGGCAATGGTGCAGGATATCCGCGTCATTTTGATCAAACTGGCGGACCGTACCCACAATATGCGCACGCTCGGCGCGTTACGCCCAGATAAGCGCCGCCGTATCGCCCGGGAAACGTTAGAGATCTACAGCCCCTTAGCCCATCGTTTGGGTATCCATCATCTGAAAACAGAGTTAGAAGAGCTGGGGTTTGAGGCCCTTCACCCTAACCGCTACCGGGTTATCAAAGAAGTGGTAAAAGCGGCCCGGGGTAACCGTAAGGAGATGATCCAGAAAATTCTGTCTGAAATCGCAGGCAGGCTGACTGAAGCCGGCATTGAATGCAAAGTCAGCGGCAGAGAAAAACATCTCTATTCTATTTACCAGAAAATGCACCTCAAAGAGCAACGTTTTCATTCAATTATGGATATCTATGCTTTTCGGGTCATCGTTAATAATGTTGATATCTGCTATCGGGTTTTGGGGCAGATGCACAGCCTGTATAAACCCCGCCCGGGCAGAGTCAAAGATTACATTGCCATCCCTAAGGCCAATGGCTATCAATCCCTGCACACTTCCCTGATTGGCCCTCATGGGGTGCCAGTCGAGGTCCAGATCCGCACCGAAGATATGGATCAAATGGCCGAAATGGGCGTCGCGGCACACTGGGCTTATAAAGAACAAGGTGAATCCGGTACCGCCGCGCAAGTCCGTGCGCAGCGCTGGATGCAAAGTCTGCTGGAATTACAGCAAAGTGCCGGTAGCTCTTTTGAATTTATCGAAAGCGTTAAATCTGATCTGTTTCCTGATGAGATTTACGTTTTTACCCCAAAAGGGCGCATTGTGGAATTACCCGCCGGTGCCACCCCGGTTGATTTTGCTTACGCCGTACATACCGATATTGGTCACGCCTGCGTTGGCTCACGGGTTGATCGCCAGCCATATCCATTATCTCAGTCTCTTACCAGCGGCCAAACCGTTGAAATTATTACCGCGCCGGGTGCCCGGCCAAATGCCGCCTGGCTGAACTTTGTCGTCAGTTCAAAAGCCCGCGCTAAAATTCGTCAATTGTTGAAAAACCTCAAGCGGGAAGACTCCATTGGGCTGGGGCGTCGCCTGTTAAATCACGCGTTGGGTAGTGGGAAAAAACTGGTTGATATTCCACCGGAAAGTATCAATAAAGAATTGACGAGAATGAAACTCTCGACAATAGACGATCTGCTGGCTGAAATCGGGCTTGGCAATACCATGAGTATCGTCGTCGCCCGTAATTTGCTAGGCGCGCCGCCAGAAAATACCACAAATACCTATCACAACAATGGCGCCCGTAAATTACCCATTAAAGGCGCTGACGGTGTGCTGATTACGTTTGCCAAATGTTGCCGGCCCATCCCCGGTGACCCTATCATCGCCCATATCAGTCCCGGCAAAGGGTTGGTTATTCACCATGAGTCTTGCCGTAATATCCGTGGTTATCAGAAAGAACCCGAAAAATTTATGGCCGTCGAGTGGGATCACGAGATCAATAACGATTTCACCGCCGAAATAAAAGTGGACATGTTTAACCATCAAGGGGCGCTGGCAAATCTGACCGCCGCCATTAATGCAGCCAATTCCAATATTCAGAGTATGAATACCGAAGAGAAAGACGGCCGGGTTTACTGTGCTTTTATCCGGCTCACGACTAAAGACCGTATTCAGTTAGCGAATATTATGCGCAAAATTCGGATCATGCCGGATGTGATGCGAGTCAGTCGTAACAGAAACTAAACCGGATAGCTCGTGCAAATCAGCAGGTCAACAGCCAGCAGCGCTATCTACCGGTAATGACGTCGCCGGATATGGGGCTGGCGGCATATCATCCTGGTTATCAAAGAACAGACCAACCAATACTGAATCAACCTCATCCAGTATGCGGTCTAACCAACCCTCCCCATCCACACCAAACATCAATACCAGCCCGATAGCGATAAATAACAGTGGCAAGATCCATGTTCGGCACCAATACGCTAACAGCATACGGGGATACCGCGAGTAGCGAATTTTGTTGCCCAATAAAAACCCACAGACGGCCAACAATATGATCCCGATAACCAGTACTATCCGACTTATCAGCATCCCATAAGGCATCACACACAGAACCGATAAAACCTCATCTCCCATCATGGTCCCGCCAGACAGCCTCATGTGTGATACGACTCAGAAGATAAACGGACCACTAGCCCGCTGCAAAAACCAAGTGCGCATATGATTAGCTTGTGATGATGTCCGGGAGCGCGTCGACTTCACCGTTTTCGTTACCGACGCCTGACCCTTCTGAGGCATGGGTTCAACGACGGCCGTAACAATCAGCATCTGCCGGCGACTTCCTTGCTTCTCACGAAAGAAGACTTTTTCACAGGCGATCACATCACGTCGCTCATTGTAGATATAATTCATCACATCTGTTGCCCGGCGTTCTGTCACTCGGAACACCTGGCTGATTTCACTTTTGGTAAATCCACTCCCCTTCAATAATCCCCAATACGCGACTGCCATGTACAACGGTGTATCCTTCAAATGAGACAAACAGGCTGGCAGCCGAAAATCCCCATGATTACTTTGTTTGCCGGTAATAGTCTGACCTCCAGGCAAATCGGTCTGGCTGCCGCTTATCTGAAGCAGCATTGAATCATTAACATTGATTGTCATTTTACTCTCCACTGGTGACTAACGGGTCAATTTGTTACCACATGAGAAATGAAATAGTGCGATTTATTGAGATGAAATACCTATGGCGGCTAAGCCACCATGCCATATTTAAATACCTTGCCAGCACAGCGTTATTTCATGACTAGAGTTGCGTCCATAGACGTTTTGAACTCACCAGAAAGCTTGGGGTCTATCGCCTTCGTTTGCCAAAGCTGCACAGAAAACTTGTTGAGAGAATGATGAGAATAATACACTACATTATCTTTAGTTTTTTTCACGGCTGACTTATCATCTACATTAAAAACCAGCACACTTTTAGGGTCAGTCGCTGAACCAAATGTTACTGGCTGACCAATCTGGTTGCCGCCTACAAGCTTAGTCTGTATGCCTAGAACTCGCGGCAACACTTTTATCTCCAACGCGTTACCGAAGTCCTTACCCCCCCCAGTCTTATCATTGGTGTTCATCACTATACTTTTACCATCAACACCGAGATACTTGGTAGAAAAATTCACAATGGCTACGCCTGTATCGTCCTTATTGGGTGTATCGCATACAACACTTATCAATATATCAGCTGTCTCTACCGTTGCCCGGTGTAACTCTTTTGGGAATATCGCGTCCGACGGCTCCCGGCGAATCTCTCCTAAATCAAAATCCTCACTAGACTGACTTTCAAAAATACACTCCGGAGGGGATATCACTGTTACAGGGTCTTTGATAGTCGGAAGAATTGGTCTGGACCACCACATAAAATCCCCTCCATCAATTAAAATACCCACAGGTGCATGAACATTCTGGGTTTCGAATTCAACTTTTTCATCGGCCTTTCGCTCCCATGAAAAATTTACCCCTTGACAAGACACATCAAAAGAAAGGTCACTTAGTTCTGCCTTTGCTACACTCTCATCATCCTGATTACCAGTAGTTCTCGCCACGAGCGCTACTGGTGATTTAGAATACTTTGTCCCTGTACCATCGATATCCACCGTCATCTTTTCCTCGGGAATGGCTACTCCTGGACGACCATTTGTAAATTTGGCTTCAATTGAGCATTCGTAACGGCCTGAAACCACTCTCGGGACTTTAAAAATTTCCCCATGCCCTGCTTTGAGCCGGAACTCGACCTGATCCAACGTTTTACTACTACCCCACTGCATAGACAGTGTTGGAAACACATCTTTTAAGGTCGCTTTACCCGTTGCCGGATAAGTGATTATTCCGTCACTCCACTTTACCTTTCGAGCAGGCCCCAGAGCGTCAATGGCGCGATCAGCATTCCAATTTATTGTCGGCGCGGCGAACAGTGTGGGAGAAGAAAAGATACCCATGGATAGGCATATCATCCCCACCCATATCGGCATCGACCACCAGCGACAATGAACCACCATCCAACTCATATCCTGTTTTATCTTGTTAATAAATGTCTTATTCGTCTTCATCGGCTGCCCAACCGGGAGTAACTTCCCAGTTGTCCTGTTAGAAATTTTCATTCGTTGATACACCCCATCCCGACCAGATTACATCCGCCTTTCAGAGGGTCCTCTTCCTAATAATTATGGTTTTCCCCATTAGGTTGTCAGTGCAGAACCACAACACATTGCCTCATCTTAACGACAGGTTTCGTTCAATTGCCTCATTGGATTCCAGCGTTTATCTGCCTTCGCCTTTACCGGAGGGGGCCCCAGGTTAAATGCCACCTCGCACTGCTTGTCCGGTGTACTGCCCCACTTCACTTTCAGTACCCCGCTGGGTGGCATACCACTCAGATACACTTGTCCACCCTCCCCGACTATCGCGGCCAGATTTGTGTCTGTATCCCCTTTAAGCCCCGCCATTGCCCCAAACGGCACAGGCTTACCGTTATAGGTCAAATTCATCAGCAACTGCTGCCCAATACGCACGGGGTAATCCACCATCACAACCGCACCACTCGTCGGGAATACGTTCTTGCTACCCTGTGCCATGTCAGCCCCTTCCGGCAGCGATGACGGATCTAAACTGATACTATTACGGCTGTACGTCTGGGCATAAGGCACAACCGCATATCCCCAGCGATTAGTAGTCACCGAGCTGGAATTCATCACACGAATACCTGCAACCCCCGATGTCCGCACTAATACAGCAGCATCACCAATACGCGATGCCAAAGTAACGCCATGCTGATGTGCAATCAGTCCTCCACTAAACCCGTAGTTCACACCACGTCCCCCCCATGAATCGTAGTTGTATCCCAAGTTGGCTTGCCCAAAGGAACCAAGATATCCCATTGACACTGACCCGCTGCGCCCTCTCCCTTTATTCGCCTGACTCTGCGATACGTTCCAAGACAGACTATTATCATCCAGCACCGATCCGCCTATGCCCAACTGGTTATTACTGCGTCCCGTACTATCACGGGAAAAACTATAGTTAGCATACGCATTATTCAGCGCCGCATAGGAGCCAAACAGACTCAGTGGAACATTTACGTTCAACGAAATTTGCCGGTTTTCAGGCCAGTCGCCGTTACCGCGCATGCGATCAATGCTGTAATTAAGCCCCCAGCCCACACGGTAGAAGGAACCATTCAATCCCATCGATAGGGTGGTGTTAGTTTTAGAGCTTCCCCAGTAGTTATCCCGCTGACCACTGAGCCACAGAGAATAGTTACCGGGCAATGACTGGCTCAGTCGCATCTGCCAACTACTGCGTCGCCGCTCAGACATCCAAGAAGGGAGTTCTCCCCAAACACTGTAGCCTTGAGTATTCGCATCCGAAAAACTCAGGTAATTACGTGTGGAATAGCGGTACGCGGTTAAATCCACCGTCGTGCCAGTGGTCAGCATGCTTTTCGAATATTTAGCGCGGTAAGATTCCCCACGCAGGATGTCAGGCGTATTTTGTAACCGGGTCCGGGAAGTCGTGATATCCGCAGATAACGCCCCCATCATGCCCAGAGAGAGCCCGGTTCCCAGCGCCGCGGATTGGTACGATTGCGCCACCAGGCCACCACCGTATAACGTGACGTTACCAGGCAGCCCGTAAATCATCGAGGCCATACCAAACACCGGCTTACGTATACCGCTGCCATATCCACTACTGTAATAACGCCCGGCGGCCACTTCGTACTTGAATTGCCCCTGCCGCAACATCATAGGCAGACTGGAATAAGCCTGAGTGAACCCATGGTGAGTACCATCGGCCTCAGTTATCGTTACCTGCAAGTCGCCTCCGACACTGCTGCCCACTAAGTCTGTGATACGAAATGGACCGGGTGCCACGTTGGTTTGATAAATCACACTGCCATTCTGCGTCACCGTAATCTGAGCATTGGATTTAGCTATCCCACTGATAATCGGCGCAAAACCACTCAGCCTGCCGGGCATCATCGGGTCACTGGTGGCAAGCCCAATACCACGATAAGGAAAACCATCAAATACCTGACCTGCCACACTACCGGTCGAGGTATCCCCTATCGTCAGATCACTGCGTAACGCCACCACGTCCCGCTGCAAATAGGTTTGCTGAAAGTTCCAATGTTGCTGGGATTCGGTCGTTTTTTTCACTGCGTCATTGAATGAGTCATACCGGTTATAAGTTTGACTGCTATAAGAATAAGTAGCCGTATTACGAAGACGCCAGGCCCCCAGATTCAATCTAGAATTGAAGCTACCGAACAGACTCTGATTAGTCTGTTTATTACCAAATTGTGAGCGTTGATTCTGGCTGCCATTGATGCTGTAGTTCAGTAAAAAAGCCGGAATGCCCTCCTGCCATAACTTCGGATCAACCAAGCCATTCGTTGAAGGCTTCATCGCTATTTGGGGTACGCTCACATTCAGCCGCATCTGGGAAAAGTTCAAGCGGGCCGCCGCTTGGGGAATTAATTTACCCAACGGACTCTCTATCGGCTTATCCACCGGCAATGCTTTCAATGCTGGTATGCCGCTGATATTAACACCAGCCGCTTCCAACAAATCTGGGGTAAGTACCGGCGTCAGCTCGGCATTACCCTCGCTATGACGCTGGAACGTAATATCACGCGTATCAAAAAAAGTACCATTCACATAGATATCAACACGGTAAGTTCCCGGCGCCTGACCTCCTACGGTCTCAAACTGTGATAAGTCTACCGGTTGACCGGAATTCGAACCAAAGCCCAATAAAGCCGGATCAAAATAATCACGCGCTGTTGCCTGAGCGCTCCATCCCGTCAGAAATACCAGCATCACCCGACAAAAAACGAGAGAACCCCCCATTTGGTGCTTTGATAGGGTAAGAGAAGTAGAAATACCTTGATTTACACAACGACAACAAGTAAACGGCCGTTTTGAACGACAACTTATTGCCGGAATCAACACTTTCATTCTTAATTACCATCTCTTATTTAACATATAGAGGTTCATTGCTCATATCTATTCTGTCGATATCTTGCAACATCGCTATTGACCACTGCCGGATACGGCAATAGATCTACTCTCTTCATCAGTGTCTAACCCAAACTCATCAATAGCACGCCACGATACAGTGACATGACTACCAGGAGACACTTTACCTGCCGGCAGCGACCAGCTCTGCTGACCAAAGGGTGGCACCATCCTAAACAAATCCTTGCCCGGTACAGCAAACGAACTGACATGCAAAGTCTGCAACGTTATCCAAAACGGTGACGGATTAGTCAGCATCACGACATCCTCTTTTACTGACGCGCTTAACTGTTTCACCGCACCGGCAACCCCCTCTTTTGGTATCCCTTCAGGACGGTAGAACAATTTCACCGCCAGAGCTGTCACCATTTTCATCTTGCCAGAGCCATCTCTAGATACTGGTAATTGTTTCTCAGAAGGCAACATATGCAGATTCAGAAAGAACAGAGATTCTCGATCTTTCGGCAAAACCCCACCAATACGAAGGATTTTCAACACCAGCCGTTCATCTGCCCCCACCTTTGCAATCGGCGGAATAACGATAAATGGTGCCTTAGCCCCCAGCGGTAAACCGGTCTCTGGGTTTAGTTCTTGTACGATTGACTGAATGAGATAATTGTTGTCGCTGTTATTAATGAGTGTCGAAGAGACTCCGTTGCTGGATGATTCAGGATAAATCACACGAGTGTCATTGAGATGCAACCCCTTCAGACTCTCTGCTGCCCTGAGTGGCAATACCGGTAATATTATTGCCAGAATACATGACACAGTTATAACGATCTGTTTTATTGAAATATTACGCTCCACCATGTCATGCTCTTCCAATTTCAAAATATAAAAACATACTTAGTCGGCCCGTAACGTACCGCTCTGTAGTCTACTCACTCCACCGGCATCGGTGATCATCGACCATGTCACTTTACTTCCCGCCGTACCTGCCAAGGAAAAAGTCATCTGGCCGAAAGGGGCCAACATTGACGGGGCTTTGTTAAGATCTACTGCCTTGCCATCAAATTTCAATTGGGCAAAAGTCTGGTAATACGGTGTTGGGTTAGTCACTACGACAGTATTGCCTGCTCGTATAAATGTCAGTCGGCCATAGGCCTGCTCCGGTGTCATCGGCAGCTTATCTGGCCGGTAGATAAGTTTAATATTCATCCCCAGCGCAATAGACAGAGATGCACCAATCTCTCCTGGTTTTCCATTGCCATTGGCCTTGCTCTCATCTAGTGTTTTCTTCGCCGGAATCGCATTAATACGAAAACGAAACAGAGACTCACGATCAGCTGGGAAATCACC
Source organism: Photorhabdus sp. RM96S (assembly GCF_042879335.1). Classification (NCBI taxonomy): domain Bacteria; kingdom Pseudomonadati; phylum Pseudomonadota; class Gammaproteobacteria; order Enterobacterales; family Morganellaceae; genus Photorhabdus; species Photorhabdus sp. RM96S. Next base: position 69,449 of record NZ_JBHFKT010000015.1, read on the forward strand.
ACCGGTACGTATAACACGCATCACGTTCAAGCTATTACCCTCCATGCGAAACAACGGAGGCAACACGGTAAACTCCGATGAACGGGTATTTGAGTTATCTCCCGGAGTCACAGCAGCTTGTATTAGATACACCTCATCGCCTGAATTCTGCAATGACATGCTTTGCACCTTGTCGCCCTGATGATAAATAATACGTGTCTTCCTCAACATAAGACCCGCATGTGCTGGTGACGATGCCATAACCGCCCATATCGCCAGCATTCCCATGACTATCATCTTTTTCATATATCCCACTTCATCTCAGAGAATCAGATAAAATCCCTTGAATACACCCGGCTTAACACCATCTACTGATACACGAACTCAAAATGTATACTCACATTCGCTATTCCTCCGCATAATACATTGGTATCGTTACTCTCTGTTTTACACGTTGCTGGATTCTTTTCATCGCCCACACCTCCCACATACGCCCTGAACCTCCTCATTGTTCCCTCCAATTTCCCACCATTTCCTTTTACACTGTCTGAGAGGTCTACCCTATACGGGTCAGTCTCATTCCTTACCTGTACAAACTTGTTAGTTTTTTCGTCTAATATCCTAACTCCTACTCCTTTAGCAGTAGAATAATCATCCATGAAAAGCTCCGGATCTGTTATGGCAGGCACATCACTCCATATGTAGAAAGCGGGTTTTGATTCGCCTAGATCACAGTCACTAAACATAAAGTTCAGTTCCACGGGATCTCTTGCGATATATTTGCTATTTCTGAGTTCACTGGCATAGACCGGAGCGAACTCATCCGAATAAGTGTCGGCAAAGCTGGACCCATTCACACTCAACACACAAGTCGGAGGCAATAACATGCCTCTGAAATTGATTGTACGATTCGTATTTGGATCCTTCGCCTGCACTGGAAAAGTCGTCACACAACCGATGGTCCATCCAATCAGCATCATGAAGAGCAACACATATTTTGCCCTGCTGTGATATGTCATTAATTCACTGTTTATAAGATTGCTATTTTTCGTTTTCATCTAACTCTTTCCGCCTCTCCCAATTTTTACCATCCGTGATAAATCACACCTCACTGATAAGAAAATGTAAATGTGACGTGCGCAATCAGCGTGCCGGGTTGAATAACCTTACTATCTCTTCCACGTGCAATTGCTACCGTTACATCAGTCTCACCACTGCCCTCATCAAATTCAACCGGAACATTGATTTTGCGATGATTTATTATCAAATCATCATTCAGCCCTATTTCCTTCTTTTCTTCTCCGATTAAAATAATAAACCCCAGCCCCTCAGAAGCCCCAGGATCACCGGAACCAGGATCACTAAATATTGAACCCTGTTCAGCGTCGATGGTATTTCCAGATACAGTGAGCTTGGGGACAAAGCCCACACTATCCGGATCGCCACAATTCGTTAATTTCAGCTTAAATGACTTGGTGGCTGATACATCCCCTTCATGACTAAACTCCGCCGCCAGCAGGGAACCAAAATTCAGCTCCGAACCCTTCATATCATCACCATCGATCTCTATGTCACAAGGATCAGGATAAACAACTACATTCAGCTGTACGTTTACCCCACTCGTGATCGTCGCTGGGTACTTGGGCCCGGTCTTGGGCTTGGGGTCATCAGCCATGACGCTGCTCGCCAGGAACAGCAGAACCATTACAGAACCCCAGCAGAAGCAGCGCATCACAACCTGCAATACCGGGTTTCTACCCTTGGGCAGGAAGGTCGACGGGTCATTCAGCCTGCTTTTTTTTTGTTCTGTCGCTGTCCCAAACATCGTGCTCACCTCAAATTAACCCTATCACTCTTCTGTTAACGCGATATCACGCTGCAATGCCGATACATCAACGATAATTAAACGTAAACGTCAGTGTAGCCTTGATTTTTCCTGCCTTTTTGCAGACCGCTACCGTCTGCCCGCCTGCCAAAGCACATACCAGTGAAAATTTCACCGGCACAGTAGGCGTTTTATCGTTTACGATTGTGCCTTTATTAGCCAGATGAAACGGTTCATCGTCCTTTAAATCTGGGGACCATTCTGTTCCACTAAACTTCTTCAATTGCACAGTGATGCCCACTGCCGTTGAAGCTTCGTTTTTTTCATCTGCCCCTTTATCACGAAACAAGCTCTTATCATTCGTACCAACATGATTTCCGGTAACGGTAATCGTGGGAGTAATACTGTTGCTATTGACCACACTCGTGCAATTTCTCAGCGTAATCTGAATTTCCCTGTTAACTTTTCCTAATACCAAGTCTGCAAACTGCACTATGCCCAGCTCGATATTATTGCTGTCCACAATGACATCACACGTGCCTTGCGTAATTTCGGCCCTAAATGTGGCCCCAGCAGAATTCGCTGCCCACAAGGGACCAGAAAAGAGCCACAGAACCCCACCCATGCCGATGTAATTCAGGTACCTGCGTAGATGCTGAACCCTTGAGATACCGGCTTTACTGAATTTCACCATCGAAGTTCTCTCCACCGCCGAGATCGCTAATCACCGCCCATTCCACCTTCTTTTTATTCTGACTATTCTGAGCGGGATAAACATGGGTGCTGAAAGGTGCCAGCATTTGTGGATGACTGTCAGAAAACTTCACCGGTACACCATCAACTTTAATCTGGGTAAAGCTGATGTGATAAGGCGAATTATTACTAACTTGAACGCCCCCGGAAGCATGGGTAAAACGCAGCGCTTTGTATGCCTGCTCTGGCGTACCCACTAACCCCGTTGGCCGATAAAATAGTTTGATGGTATTGCCGATGGCATAGACTACTCCACCCGCAATCTTGTCACCTTCAAGACGCTGCCCAGAAGGCTTACTGCTGGGAATAGCAGCAGCATTAAAATAAAAGACACTCTCCCGGTCAGTCGGCAACTTACTGGTATCGCCTAAGATGTGCAGGACATTATTTCCTTTAGGGTCCAAACGAAATAAAGGAGGCGTGACGTAAAATGGTGTTTTACCCTTGCCATCAACGGTGCTGGTGATTTTAGTTGTCACTAGGTAAGGGATATTGGTTGTTGTATTGCGCACCGAGACTATTGCTTCAGCTTTATCCTGTAAGAAAATAATGCGTGTAACATCGATGCCAAATCCGCCTTCAGCCCAGCTCTGTGACGCGAACAAAAACGCGCCTAGTACAAGGCTTCTTACTATGATGTTGGGAAGTCGGAGTTTACTGATCATCTTTTCTTTCTCATATCTTGGCTCAATCAGCCAGTAGTTGCCTAATAAAAGGCATCATCAATCATCTAGGATTTTTCATCGAAGGAGCCTGAGGAAGCATCCCTCAGGCTAAAACAACATAAGCATTAGTTATACGCATAGGAGAAGGTAATAGGAGCATCAATAAGCTGCTCTTTAGGGGCATCCTTATTTGATGCTATATATGCAGTAAAATCTACGTGACTCTTATTGAAATCAGCTTTACCAGCTGTGTCATTAGGAACGATCATAGAAATTATGCTACCACTTTTAACAGGCTTTACTTCATTACCTTCTGGGTAAGTTAATACTATACCTGACTGTTCACTTTTAACGTTATTAAAGAGATACTCTGATTGATTCAACGTATTACCTGTCACATACAACTTAACTTTACCTGCCTCTTTATTGTCTGCATCACAATTAGCAAGACCAATAGTGAAATGCCTTTCACTCTGAACTATATATTTCTCAATTTCTATGCCTGGAAATTTATTATCAGCTGGTTTTACAAAATCGGTTTTTTTATGGTTTCCCGTATCCACAGCTCCATTTGAACCAGGGTTAGTAACATCACATGTTGCAGCCACAATCGAACCGGTAACATTTACTATGGCATTATTCGCCGCATTAGCAGCCGAAGCTGCCCCCAAAACCAACGCCGCCACGACGCTTATCTTTAATATCTGTCTTTTCATTTCATTAATCTCTTTTTAACTACTTAACTAAAATCTGGTTCAAACTCATGCATCACGTTTTGACAAACAGAGACATCTAGCTGTACAAATATTTGTCAATTAGGACCATTTTGACAATTGGTATACAAAAATTTTTCTGTGCAAAAACAAAGCAATATGGATATAACTATAGTTATTTCGCAAATTTTAAGGATATTTAATTATTTAATCCGAAATTAGTAACAGTAATTTCTTTAAAGTAACGAAGGAAGTGTGATGTTTTTACATATTGGAATAAAAAGAGTGGATTATCGAAATGTTTTTGTGGTAGGATAGCTGCGTTTTACAAATATATACAAATCTATCTCTTTTTTTATTAGAAAACTTTTAGTATAATTTCTAGGCAATTGTATACCAATTGTCAAAATGGTCCTAACTGTCATACCTTAACGTCTACCTTTTATACTCCAAACTCCTTGAAAACGTTCAGCATTACTGGCTGTATAGCGTACCGTATGGCGAATGTTTTTATGTCCAAGATAATCTTGTATCAGTCGGGTATCTATCCCTCGATCTGCAAGAGCAAAACCGCAGGCATGACGCAACATATGCGGATGCGGATCTACCGCGATATTCGCCCGTTGTCCTAACTGGTTGATAATCTGATAGATACGCTGGCGAGTAAGCGGTTTCCCACAACGCGACAAAAACAGCCAATCACTATCAGCGCCCTGTAAAGTTTTGCGCACTTTAAGCCATGCCTTAATCGCCTTAACCTCACGCTGCAACAGGGGATGGTTAGTACAAAACCCTCCCTTTAACCGCCTGATATATAAACATTTTTCTTTTAATTCCATGTCAGATAACCGTAAATGCCTGGCTTCACTAACACGAAAGCCGTGGATATAGCTCATATAAACCAGACAGTAATTCCGTTCTGGATTAGGCCCAACTTTTGCCATTTCCAACATGCTTTCTACTTCTGATTGAGTCAGATATTTTCTTTGGCCCATGATTATTTCTCCAAAATATATTGATAGTACAACCCGGCTATATCCCGCTTAGAACAGGATAAAATAGACACCGCTACCCAAAACGATGGCCTATTGTTCACCGAGACTACAAGAGGTTATACAGATATGGGGCAAAATTTAAACACCTTTTTTGATTATTTTTTCACCTCACAAGCACGTTAGTTTACATTTGACTGACAAGACAGATTATTCAAAACAGGCTACAAGAACCTGTCGTTACAAATCGCCTTTTTCGTTATAGCGGCTTACTCTTAAGGTATTGATATGGTTTTCAACCAGTTACGAAGGAAAATATTCCATTGATTACGTTAAACTCGTCTGTATTATTATGGATGGTAAACAGGCTCAGGCCGTGACCTGCGAAACCTGATGGACTACCATGCAATCTAACGGAGATAAAAGAAACCTTATGAGAGGCCCATTGCTTGATGCCATCCCTCTGACTTCCCTACGTGGCGTCGGGGCAAATCAGGCCGCAAAATTAGCAAAAATAGGGCTGGTTAATTTGCAGGATCTGCTGCTGCATTTCCCGCTGCGTTATGAAGACCAGACACGCCTTTATACTATTAATGATCTTTTACCCGGTATTTCCGCCACCGTCACAGGTGAAATCCTGCGTACCGATGTTGTTGTTAGTCGTCGTCGAACCCTGATCTGCAAAATTAGCGATGGTACCGGCGTGCTCACACTGCGCTTTTTTAACTTTTCGGCGGCAATGAGAAACAATCTCGCGAAAGGGAAACAGGTTGTTGCCTACGGTGAAATCAGAAGAGGCAGTCAAGGCGCCGAAATTATTCATCCTGAGTATAAGATTCAAAATCATACTGGAAATGTACAGCTTCAGGAGACATTAACCCCGATTTACCCGACAACAGAAGGTGTTCGTCAGGCGACGCTGCGTAATCTCATTGATCAAGCACTGAAATTACTGGATACCTGTACAATCAATGAACTTTTACCGGAAGAACTTAGCCGCTCTATTATTAGTCTGCCGCAAGCACTGCATACCTTGCACCGCCCAACACCAGATATTGCGCTGGTGGATCTGGAAACCGGCAAACATCCAGCTTATCGCCGTCTGGTTCTGGAAGAACTTTTGGCTCACCATTTGAGTATGTTAGCCGTCAGAGCTGGCGTACAACGTTATCACGCTCAGCCGTTGCCGACTGAGGACAAGTTAAAACCGCAATTCCTTAATCGCCTGCCATTTTCTCCAACTCATGCTCAGCAACGGGTTGTCTCAGAAATTGAACAGGATCTGGCAAAAGATGTTCCCATGATGCGACTGATTCAAGGCGATGTAGGTTCAGGAAAAACGCTGGTTGCCGCATTAGCTGCGTTGCGTGCCATTGCACATGGTAAACAGGTCGCCTTGATGGCACCGACTGAACTACTGGCAGAACAGCATGCAAATACATTCCGGCGATGGCTGGAACCTTTGGGTATTCAGGTCGGCTGGCTGGCAGGTAAGCAAAAGGGGAAAGCGCGTCAGAAACAACAAGAAGCCATTGCCAACGGTCAAGTCGCCATGATTGTTGGTACGCATGCCATGTTTCAGGAACAAGTGAAGTTTTCCGGTCTGGCGCTGGTGATTATTGATGAGCAACATCGGTTTGGTGTGCATCAACGTCTGGCTTTATGGGAAAAAGGACGTGAACAGGGTTTTCATCCTCACCAATTGATTATGACGGCCACCCCGATTCCCCGTACCTTAGCCATGACTGCTTATGCGGATCTCGATACTTCTATTATTGATGAATTGCCACCGGGGAGGACACCAGTCACAACCGTTGCGATCCCGGATACGCGCCGTGAAGAAATTATCAAACGGATCAGAAACGCCTGTCTTGATGAAAACAGACAAGCCTATTGGGTCTGTACGCTGATTGAAGATTCCGATGTGCTGGAAGCTCAAGCGGCACAAGCCACCAGTGAAGAATTGACGCTCGCTTTACCGGAACTGAAAGTCGGGTTGGTACATGGCCGAATGAAAGCCGCAGAAAAGCAGGCAGTGATGGAGGCTTTCAAGCGTGGAGAACTACAGCTTCTGGTTGCAACAACGGTTATCGAAGTGGGCGTGGATGTGCCGAATGCCAGTTTGATGATCATCGATAACCCGGAACGGCTCGGCTTGGCGCAACTTCATCAATTACGCGGCCGAGTTGGCCGTGGCGCTATCGCTTCTCATTGTGTTTTACTTTACAAAACGCCACTGAGCAGTACCGCCAGAATTCGCCTGCAAGTGCTTAGAGACAGTAACGATGGTTTTGTTATCGCGCAGAAAGATCTGGAAATTCGCGGCCCCGGGGAGCTATTAGGAACACGCCAAACTGGGAATGCGGAATTTAAGGTAGCTGATTTGCTAAGAGATCAGGGAATGTTGCCGGAAATTCAGCGTATTGCCCGGCATATTCACCAACACTATCCTGAACATACCCGTGCCTTGATTGAACGCTGGTTACCGGAACGGGTACATTATGGTAATGCGTGATTGAGAACATGTCGGAACGGACTTGTCGTTTCTCAACGCCGCCAAAAATACGGATATCTGGTTTTATCCAATAATTAAGATGCTCTGTAACAGAGCTTTCTTTTAATTATTCTATTAAATTGATAATGCATTATTGCCAAAGGAATGGAAAATAGAACCACAATTATTCCTAAATTAGCATCAGCGTTAAAACATATCCCCATAAAATATAAATGGTTTTTTATTATTTTCTTAAAAAATCGAATCTAATACCTCGGATTAATTGATACGACGTGTCACTATTCGAAGTCTTTTATCAGCTAACTGGGGTGACAGGTGGTTCCGACATTTTTCATCAAATTAAGTTGATGATGTGTACGGTATTAGCGCAACATTATGCTCAAAGGTTAAAACGAGAATAGATGTAAATCTATGATAGGAAATTTTAATTAATGTAACATTGAATTACTAAGTTTAAATAGTAAATATTTCTATTAACTCAATGAATTTAATTTTAAATATTTTCTTTTCGAAGTATAAAACCTTGATGGAGGTCACGCAAATAATAGTAGTTTTGTTGGTTTTCTTATCTATACTTATATTTCATTATGGTACGTGTTAGGATGTTTTTAAATCAGAGCTAAATAAATCTACGTTGATATAATGGAGAATTTAATATGATTTATGCCAAAAATATTTCAGATAATGTGGTTAAAGTTGCAATTAGTAAATGGAGTAGTGACGAAGGTGATGATGAATATATTGATATTCCTCCAGGAGAGGTGGCTCAATGGGGTAGATCAGATAAGCGCGGTTATTTAATGTCATTAGCACGTAAAGATAGTGCCACAATGTTGTATTCAATAAAATCAAATGGCTACATAATTATTTATACTAGCTATGTTGAAAATAACGGTAGCCGGATAGACTCTTTATATTCGATACCAGCTGTCTAAAAAATTTTATTATCGCACTAGTTTTTTTAATTTAATTTTTCTTACATCATTGAATTTAATAAAAATATTCATTATTGATATAGTGGAGGATTTATGATTTATGTTAAAAATCTCTCAACTGAACCGGTTAAAGTTTCGGTTAATAAATGTGGAGAGGAAGGTAGAGAGGAATATTTAGCTCTTGATTGTGAAGATGTCAAGGTGTGGGATCTCTCCGATACGCATGGTTTTATATTGTCAGTCATACAGAAAGGTATTGAAAAATCATATTCTGCTTCTCATAACAGTTTTATTATTATTTTTGATGATTATGTACAAGATAGCGGCACCAATATATCTCATCAAGAGAAATAAATGAGAGCTTGTCATCCGATTTAATTGAGTGTTAGACAAAATTAAATCACCATAATCAGGAATGGAATCTCCATTCCTGAACTATTTATATTCAACGGTTTGCTACTTTTCCCCTAATGCTTGTTTTTCTAATTAATTTATAAAGATATTTCCAACCTCTTTGATAATTAATCAGTTGTTTTATCAACTTCCGCTGACAGAATTTCCAGACTGGGTGTTTAGTCCCAATATTTGATAAATAAGATAATAGAAAAAAATTATCGACTGACAACTATAGGTTAATACTAAATTGATTTTTTGGTAGTTGGTTTTAGATTATTTTTTATCGATAATGAGTAAAATTAAAATTATGAGGCTTGAGCAGAATAATTTAATAAAGATGTACATCTTTATGGATATTCTTATTAATACGTGAACATGTAACTTAATTTACCAAGCATTAACCGTAAAGCAAAGAACAAAAATCACCCAAGGATGGCGTAATATCTTTTCTGTTTATAAAAAAGTGAGTTATTTTGGTAATAACAAGAGCGGGAGAGCTAATATTTCAAATTAAATAAACGATAGGCCGAACCGAGGTATTATGGCCCAGCCTTGGTTTTAGGTTTTTTTAGTGATTTATAATGACAATAGATTAATCATCATATTCACTGTGTACTATATTACTACCCTTATCATCCAAAAGATCCCAAGCTAATCTTTGTCCATTTGCCCGTAAGACTGCGAATGAGTTGCCTGATGCACTTAGACTGATTATATCTTGTAGTCGGGCTATTCCTGGTGGGACTTGGAAACTAGAATTTCTGGGCCCCCAAGAAACTACACTACCATTCGCTCGCAGAGCTGCGAAACCGCGATAAGATGCTGCACTCAGGCTAACAATATCCTTTAATTTAGCAATCTCGGGCGGGACACTGATATCATCCCAGGAGACTATGCTGCGATCTGCCCGTCGAGCTATAATCGTACTTCCTGTTGAATATAGGCTGACGATATCTTTTAATGCGGCAATTTCTGGTGGGATGCTGATATTACCCCAAGAGACTACGCTGCGATCTGCCCGCAAGGCCACGAAAGTATTAGGTATTCTAACTAGGCTGACAATATCCCGTAATGTAGCAATTTCTGGTGGGACTTCGCCGCCATTGTCCCGATCACCCCAGGCAACTACGCTACGGTCTGCTCGAAGGGCTGCGAAAGCATCATTTGTTTTACACAAGCTGACAATATCTTGCCATCTTGCAATTTCAGGGGGTATAGAAAGTCCACCTCCCCAGGTGACTATGCGGAGGTTTGCCCGCCGGGCGATGAAAGTACTACCTATTGAACTCAGACTGATAATATCCTTTAATTTAGCAATTTCAGATGGGACTTCGCCGCCATAGTACTTATATCCCCAAGCTACCACGCTACCGTTCGCCCGAAGGGCTGCGAATGCAGAATCTGTTGTACTCAGGCTGACAATATCCTGTAATTTAGCAATTTCGGATGGGACTTTGCCGCCATAGTCCCTATCGTCCCAATTATCTCCCATCCAAGCTACCACGCTACGGTCTGCCCGCAGGGCTGCGAATGCATGCTTTGTTGAATGCAGGCTGACGATATCCCGTAATTGGGCAATTTCTGGCGGTACACGGCGTCCCCCCCAGACGATCACACTGCCATCTTGCAATAACATGGCGGTTGTGCCGTAAGCGGAAGTGATGGAGATCTTGTTGTCAGAGTTACTATATATTCCAACCCCAGAATGCCGGTATAGGTTGTTTGGTGAGAAGTCGTTATTTTGGTTCATATCATTCTCCTATACAAGGTCATATCGGATTTACTTTACTCACAGGGAGTCTGTACCGTAAGACCTTTGCTCAATGGATGAATTAATTATCATATTCATTATGCAATTTATTATCATCAGCCGATCCCCAACCAACTCTCTGACCATCGGCTCTCAATACTGTAAATGAGTTTCTTGACGCACTTAGGCTAACGATATCTTGTAATCGAGCTATCCCGGCTGGGACTTGATTGCCTTGATTACCGTGATCATAGTCTGAATAATTGCCATATCCCCAAGCGACTACGCTACCATCCATCCGTAGAGCTGCAAATGCGGTTTCTGTTGCACTGATACTGACAATATCCTGCAATGCAGCAATTTCTGGTGGGGTTTTGATATCATTACCTCCCCAGACGACCACGCTGCGGTTTGCCCGCAGGGCTGCAAAAGCCCCCGATGTTGTACACAGACTAACGATATCTTGTAATTGGGCAATTTCCGGCGGAATACTGCTACCCGAAGATGAGTCCCCCCAAGCGACGACACTGTGATTTGCCCGTAAGGCGGCAAAAGCAAAATTTGTTGCGCTTAGACTGACAATATCCCGCAATTGAGCTATCTCTGGCGGGATTTGAGTACCTGAGTTCTTGAACCCCCAGGCGACAACACTACGGTCCGATCGTAGGGCTGCGAAAGCAGAAACTATTGCACTGATACTGACAATATCCTGCAATTTAGCTATTTCTGGCGGGACCTGACCGCCCCAATTTTTAATTCCCCAAGCGACCACGCTGCGATTTGCCCGCAGGGCAGTAAATGCGTTTATTGTTGAACTCAGGCTGGTAATATCCTGCAATTGGGCAACTTCATCAGGTATTTTACCGCCATAAAATTCATCTCCCCAGGCAACTATGCTACCGTTTGTCCGTAAGGCCACGAAGGCAGAACTTGTTGCCTTCAAGCTGACAATATCCTGCAATTTGGCAATTTCTGGTGGAATTTGACCACCTTTATCCTCGTTCCCCCAAGTGACCACGCTACGGTTTTTTCGCAGAGCCGCGAAAGCCTCACTTGTTGCACTGATACTGACGATATCCTGCAATTCGGCAATGTCAGGCGGGATTTGGCTACTATAATCATTTCCCCAAGCGATCACTCTGCCGGTAGGCAATAACATGGCGGTTGACTCGTTATTAGAGACGATGGAAGTATTATTCTCAGAGGAGCTATTTCGGTCCGGTTGCCAATATTGCTTGATAGGATTACCTTCGGCATCCATGCTTGGTGAGGGCTCGTTATTTTGATTCATATTATTCTCCTAATGATGGTGATATCGGATTAACCTTCTTACCCACAGGGGAATCTATGCCATAAAACCTATCCCTTGCGGGTTAAGCTGAATTTCTACTGCAATTTGATACTAGCTATTCTTTGATGAAGAAGATAATAGAAAAAAATTATCGACTGATAACTATAGATTAATACCAAATTGATTTTTTGGTAGTTGGTTTTAGATTATTTTTTTATCGATAAAGCGTAAAAATTAAAATTATGAGACTTGGGCAACAGAATTTAGAGGGGATGTACATCTTTACTGCTACTTTTATTAATACGCAAACATGTAACTTAATCTACTAAGTATTAACTGTAAAGCAAAGAATAAAAATCACCAAAAGGGGCGCAATATATTTTCTATTTATAAAGAAATGAGTTACTTTGTTTCTTTAGGATTTACATTAAAAACTATTTCGTAGAGAGCGGGAGTGATAAAATTTAAAGTGAATACTCCATAGGTTGAATTATTATATTTTTCTCAGTCATTGGTTAATGGCCGGCAATAACAAAATAACACTTAATAGATTAACTAATCATATTCACTATGTGCTTTAAGTCCTGAATGACGAAGTTTCTCGGAAACTAATTGATAATCATTGTGGAACCAAATGGCGCGGGTAAATTGACGCTCATTTATACCCGTCATCTTTCAAGTTGCTTCTTTGTTGGCTGCACTCTCTCACCCCGGTCACATAGTTATCTATGCTCCCGGGGATTCGCTCCCTTGCCGCCGCGATCCATCTTGAAATCCATTGGGTATATGTTGTTGAGACACTCCTCATCAGTAAAGGCGAAAGTAAGCGGATAATGACTTTTTTATCGTAAAACAAAGGTAAAGAAGAACCAGACACCAGACAACTCATTGAATTATTTTTACTTTATTGGAATATCATCACGCTGGACGCTCTGCATTGCCAGACAGAAACCCTCAATCTTATCACCCAGCGTTAGGGCGATTTCATTGCGGTATATTTATTATACAATTCGTTTACAAGCTATTTCATAAGTTTTCGCATCTTCCCGTTTACCAACAGCGATCACCAATATTACGATCTCTTCTTCTATCACTTGGTAAACCAGACGAAAGCCTGAAGAACGGAGTTTAATTTTAAAGCAGCCAGCCAGATTACCGTGTAATCTGGCTGAATCAATATAGGGATTGTTCTGTAACTTCCGTAGCTTCTTTTTAAATTGGTCGCGTATGCTCTGATCCAGTTTGTACCACTCTTTCAGGGCTCGTTCGTCGAAATCGATATTAAATATCATCAAGGTTTACCCTGATACGTCTAGCGGGATTTTTAAGACGGTCACGTACCACTGCTAAGATGTCTGCATCTTCATCATGATCTGCCACCATAACGGAAACTTCAGCGAACGGCAGCTTTTCATTCTCCACAACATAGCGCAGAAAGAGACGTAGCGCATCGGATGGCGATAAGTTCAGTTTCTCAAATGTCTGATACGCACTTTTTTTAAGTTCTTCATCAACTCTGATCTGAATAGTACTCATAACATTATCTCCTGTAATGACATTTGTATTACATTCTATTGCATAACATTTGTAATGCAATAAAAATTTTTTGCTATAACTGGAGTATATACCCGTCATCTTTCAAGTTGCCTCTTTGTTGGCTGCACTCTCTCACCCCGGTCACATCGTTATCTATGCTCCCGGGGATTCGCTCCCTTGCCGTCGCGATGCATATTGAAATCTATAAGGTATATGCGCATAGATGAGGTATCTGATGAAAAGACAATGTGTCTCAACCGTAGAACGAAAACAATCCGGTAAACGTAGTACAAATGTGTATTTGACCGCTAAAGTGGTAGATGAAACCCGTGATTTAGGAATCAACTTATCAGCGACACTAGACAAAATGTTGTCCGATGTTGTTCGTGAGAAAAGAAGACAGCTATGGAAAACTGAAAACAAAGCCGGTATCCACGCTTTCAATGAATTTGAGCGTGATGCAGGGCTATTTACCGATGATGATGAATACGGGGTTATTTGATGGCTCAGTATGCTGTTTACCGCAATAAATCCCCTAAATCGAGGGAGTAATACCCTTTCATTATCGACATTCAGAATGACCTATTAGACGATTATAATTCACGGACAATATTACAAAGTCAGTGACAACGGTAGCAAAGAATTGCCTCAAATAGACGCGTTAAGAGCAAAAGATACCCAAAAGTCATCTTGGTTGGCGGTTGGCTATTTTAATTATTGGTAGCTCCATGCACTTTTAGCTATAATAGCTATTCGAGCCATTTTAGACGGAAGGTGATGTATGGAAATTATTCCCGCACAACTAGCTAAGAACCAGTTTGGTGATCTGCTTATGAAAGTTCAGCGTGAACCTGTAGAAATTAGTAAGCATGGTAAGCGTGTAGCCGTGGTTATCTCTCCTGAAGAGTATGATCAGTTCGCACAGCTCAAGTTACAGAATTTAAAAGCCGTTCTGGCTGAATCTATTGCACAAGCTGATCGTGGCGAATTGCATAGTATTGATGATGTATTTGCACCGTTGACGGTTGATGAACTTGAGGGTAAGGCTTAAGGATGAGTGTCCGGTTTACAAAGAAAGCCAGAGAGCATATTCGTGCAATCAAACTCTATTCTATGCGCCGATGGGGGGCGAATGTCGCGGAAGCTTATTCAACTTCGTTACGTGTGACTATGACGGAAATTCTTGATCGTCACCCATCCCCCGGTCGTGATCGCAGTGAGGATCTTTATTTTGGTGTGCTAAGTTTCCCCGTAGAGAGCCACATTATTTACTACCGGGAAGTTCCGACGGGTATTGAAGTGTTGGCGGTGTTGCATCAAACGCAAGATCCACATAATCATCTATACCCTATGGATTTCAAGATGCATCGCGACGGCAAGGGAGCAAATCCCCGGGAGCATAGAGAACTATGTGACCGGGGTGAGCGAGTGCAGCCAACAAAGAGGCAACTTGAAAGATGACGGGTATATAATGAAGAGCATAAAACGTGGGATACTTTATTTAATTGGCAATAAAATAAGCAGCTAAACTTTTGTATCAGATGCTTGAGTGAGTTACCCGAGCGCCGTTTTCCTCAGAAACCTGAGTTGTCGAACTATTTCATCCGGTTCTCACCAAAATCCCGGCTGGAGGTCAGGAAAAGTTGTTTTGCAGGACGAAGGAAATTCAAAAAAATCCCTCGATTTTCACCGGGGGATTGGTATAGGAAAGACAACAGATCTCGGGGATTATCTCGTTAAACCTGACAAACAAGAGCTGTATCAAGACAATTTCGTTGGAAATCATCCCAAAAACCTGGGGGATGAGCCTCAACATCGCTTTCTAACAGCATGGGTTTTTGCCATTTAAATTGTTTGAACCCCGCCTTTTGGATCGCTGTTTGATATTGTTCACGACTCCAACGATACATAGTGAAAGGGCTGGGTGGTGTGGTAAGAAATTCAGCTTTCACGAGAGTGGTGTCTTTCACCGGCTCTTCACTCAGAATTTTTATACAATAATTCTCATAATTCCCTTTCTCTAATCGATAATCAGGTTCAAAGGTATACGCAATTAATTTACCGGAAGGCTTGAGATGAGCGGCAATGACACGGAACATAGTTTCAAGGTCTTCGAGAGATTCTGCATGGCAGAATAACCAGGCTGCATTAACTATGTCAAACTTGCCAAATGACTCCATCTTGCAGACATTTCTTACGTGAAATTCGATATCGTCACCGTATTGTTGTGATTTGCTTTTCGCAATCGCTATCATGTTATCTGATATATCGACTCCAATGACTTTTGACGCACCACGATTTTTGTATTCTCGACTAAAGAGACCATATCCACAGGCTAAATCTAACACTGATTTCCCGTGTATATCTCCTGCCAGATTGAAGATAGTTCTGATTTCTACTTTGATATGGTCAGTAGCATCTGAAAAGCTCTCGTAAAGATGTGCAATAGGGCCATATAAAGTGTTATCTTTCATGTTGTTATCCTTAGCTAAAGGCCAAAATACTTTATACCCGTCATCTTTCAAGTTGCCTCTTTGTTGGCTGCACTCGCTCACCCCGGTCACATAGTTACCTATGCTCCCGGGGATTCACTCCCTTGCCGTCGCGATGCATCTTGAAATCCATAGGGTATATTTATCGAAGAAATATATTATTTAGTACGAATTAATAATTACTGAAAGTTTTTCTCTTGTTATAAATAAGATTCCAAAATAGCGCCACATCTTACATCACTCATAATTTCACCTATAACAATAGGTTAGTAAATTCGCGCGTGGCAGAATCATGAAACGTTATTTATATTAATATGTTAGTGATGAATTAGATATAATTTTTTAATATTGGTTAATTTTCGGATAAATATGAGGAAGTAAAATAAATATAAAACACCTATTTTTTGTAGAAACTATTATTCTTATAATAATTATGTTGTTTAAACAATAGAGAGATGCCAATGAGCCGTCGTTATTTGAGGAACTATTTCCATCCTTTAATGTTTAACGGTATACCCGTCATCTTTCAAGTTGCCTCTTTGTTGGCTGCGCTCACCCCGGTCACATAGATAGAGGCGATAGAAGTATTATTATCAGAATGACTACTCCTGTCCGGTTGTCAATATTATTTCATCTATTCGCCGCTCGAATTTGCTCTGCATCCGGGTGACAGTCCACAAGGAATGCCATCATTTCAGTGGCATCTTTGCTCAGGTAGAAGCGTACCATCTTTTCGTTGAACTCATGTATTTTCGCCGCAGGCACGCTGATGGCGTCTATACCGTTTGACATCAAAATACCATTCATCATGAAACGGGAAGTACGTTTATTACCGTCAAAAAAGAATTGCTGTAACGCACCAAAAAGGAAGAATGCAATTCCCTTTTCAAAAGGCTGACATTCATCCAATACCGCCATACCGGCTTGAAAAATGCGGTTCAATTCTGGAGCGCCTGATGCGGTAGGTAACGGAATATGCCGCCCACACTCACCCAAACTAACATCTGGGGTGTAGTTGGTCTCCCGCCCTTCTCCACGGAATATTCCCCATTCCAAGGCTTCATTGCGAGCAACTATGCTATGAAGTTCAGTAAACATAGCCTTGGTCAACTCAAATTGACCTTTTTTCACCAGAGATAACAAGCGCTTGGAACTTTCTGCAAGATTCAGTACTTGCTCCTGATCAGAAACCTTCCTACCACCGACGGTTACACCATCCAATAATGTTTTCACTTCGGGGAAAGTAAAAGGATTACCTTCAAGAACGCTAGCATCCCAAACAAATTCTGGTAGCATCCGGTGAAAACGGAAGCATACCCGCTCAATAGAATAGATCGGAACAATAAGAGGAACCGCAGATCGGTCCCAACTAAACCCCAGAGCGTTAAAAAGCTTCATCGTTGTTCATTCTATTTCACAATCTTGAATGTGAGGAACTCTAAAGTTGCTCCACTCTAGAGTTAACATGATAAAATCTCCCACTTGAAAGATGTAATCACAGATTAAATAAGTCTCTGTGTCAATCCGGCAAACCCAGATATTCGTTAACAACTTACACTTTTATCCAAATTCTCATTAAATGCCGTTGATAATCAATAAAGCTACTGCGATAGTGTAATAATTCATGATTATTCACAAAGATCGCGCTGTCTTCCTCAAGCTGCATTTCTATATGATTATCAGGCTTATCAACATGCCTTAGAAACTCGCGAATAGCAGTGGTCAAAGCAATACCAGAAAGGTCATTTTTTATCTCAAATCCACTTTCAATAGAATCCAGTCTTAAGCGGACGGGAGTTTTGTAACCAAAAACCTTAGCTTCAATGGTTTCGATACCACCACTTTTCGTGAACGAGGTAGGGACTTGAAATATAGCGGTGCGCTCTGTCATCAACTTAATCATCCATGATGTATTAGGCTCTCTAGAGAGCTTATCTCGCAGCGCCAGCGCATTGCAAAAACGATTAACCCCACCGCCGCAAGAAGCGGATTTTCGGCAATATAAACCAAAATATTTAACCGGTTCATTATAAAAGGCGGTATCGGTATGATAGGTTGCTTCATCCGACCCTTCTGAAAAAGTTTGATACAGAGCATCATTATTCATCTGCTTTCTGATATCCCAAACAACTTGTCCCGTAACTTTATTTGCCGCTAAAGGAAAACCTATCATTAAAGCAATAACGTAAAAGCAGATAGCCTGCTCATCCGCCGACTTTCCTGCTAATCCTAACTGTCTGATGTGAATAATATGATACCCCTGTAAGGCCGCATTTCTTAATGTTTTTTCGATCTCCCAAAGCATTGGAATTTTATTAAACAGATTTATTCTAAACGATTCAGTGAGTAGGTTTTCATTTAGTTCTGCTCTGGATAGCCACTGGTTCCTGCCCAAATGATTCATTTGGCTAAGTATATTTTCCCAATCAATTGCTGAAAAATCGTGAACTTCCAGGATATCAATGTCTTTGATAAGATAGCCTATCGAGGGAGGATAGGAATGGTCAAGATTAAGGGTGCACATTAGGATGGATTTCCTTTCGCAGATGGATAAACAAAAAAAGTACCAAAATGATAATCAGGTGAACGATAGCTAAGAACTTCATCACTCCATACCAGCCTGATTGATAAAAAGCATAACCTGAAAAAATCGCTCCTAAAGCGCCACCACCGTAGTAACAACTCAGATAAAGTCCACTGGCAAAAGTGACAGGAATATAATGGACCTGACTGACAAGTCTGGTCGTCAATGTTTGTATAAAATAGGTACATATTGCAAAAATAATGACTCCTGACAGGACAACAACGATTGAATACCCCATCATGACAATAGATGCCCACAGCAATATACCTGCTCCTATTACCAGTACACTTTGGCTGTATTTTCTGTGCAGATACGGACTCAGTAATATCACTATCAGGGCTGGTAAACAGGCCAAATAAATCAATCCGATATGTGTAGGTTGCTGATTAAAAGGAGTGGCAGCAAGACGTAATCCTAAAGCCGTAAAAATAGCGCTTTGAGTAAATAGCAGACCAAATCCAGATAACAAGGCGATCAGTAACCATTTTTCTTTTATTACAAGCGGAAAAATAGAGCGCAGAACATACTCTGGCGGATTAGTATTGTCTTCAGAGGTAACAGAGACGTGCCCCAATCTATGAATAACCAGTATAAGCGCCAATGTAAGCCAGAAAGCACAGGTAAAAAACCCCAGTGTCCATCCCACCACATCTGTAGCAATAGCAGGATAAAATCGACTCAGAGTACTGCCTAACACTGTCCCTGCGACATAACAACTCACAACATGAGTACGTTTATGCTCACTTTCAGTTTGACTGATGAGAACCATACTAGCTGTTAATACAGCGGGTACAATGAAACCTTGCATAATGCGGATTATAAAAAGTTGTTGTATTGAGTCACTAAAACCAATACATAAATTTAGTAAAATAAGACCACACAATCCAGCTTTGAGGGCATATGCTGTACCAAATTTCCATACCCATTGGCTCACAAAAGGTGCTGTCATCATCATTCCCAACAAACTAGCCATATTTAACCATCCTGCTGTCGTTGGCATGACACCAAATCTTGCAGTCAGCCACGGATATAGAGCTTGAAGCTGGTATAGATTAAAAAAAGCAGCCGTCGAACAAATGAACAGAAACAATCTCATAACTTATTGAAGAGAATGAAATTAATGATGAGAATAATCTATATAAGATCATTAGAAACGGGAAAGTCTAATATTCACTCACGGTGATAGCCAAAACATAAGAGTGAACATGAAATCAAATACAAGGTAAATTTACTTTCACACCAAATCAGAGGAATTAAGTGTTGGAGCTTAAACAATTACGCTATTTTATTGCCGTAGCAGAAACTTTGAATTTCCGGCGCGCAGCGGAACGCTTACACATTACACAACCCCCTTTAAGCCAAAGTATTAAATCTCTTGAATCTTCTTTGAATGTGAAGTTGTTTCACCGAAATACTCATGGCGTCCAACTAACCAAAGCGGGCGAAGTCTTTTTAGATGAGGCCTTAAGAGTTTTGGCGACAGCCCAACATAGCATCAATAGAGTCAGACAGGCAGAAACCGGAGAAATCGGTATCTTGCGCATCGGATATTCTGCCAGTTCAATCTTTTCATCTGCTTTAACCTCTGCTTTATCTGTTTTGCTGAAGGAACGTCCCAAGCTTGAATTACAGCTCTGCGAAGGTAATGCATTTACGCATTTGACCGCTTTACGCTCAAGGAATCTCGATGCAGCAATACTTAGAGCTGATTTAAGTAATGAATCGGTTAAAGGGTTAAGGATTCTTTATTTAGGAATGGAACCACTTTATGTGCTACTACCTGAGGGGCACTTT
The DNA here is from genome assembly GCF_042879335.1 of Photorhabdus sp. RM96S. NCBI lineage: Bacteria > Pseudomonadati > Pseudomonadota > Gammaproteobacteria > Enterobacterales > Morganellaceae > Photorhabdus > Photorhabdus sp. RM96S. Next base: position 89,669 of record NZ_JBHFKT010000015.1, read on the forward strand.
CTAGCCTCTGCAAAAGGAATTAAACTTCATGAACTACAAGGAGAACGATTGCTTTTACAACCAGCCAGTCACAGGACTTTTTTACGGCGCCAAATAGAGTCATTATCAGAAAAAACGGGCTTTTCACTATCTCATTTTCTTGAAGTGCCCAATATTGCCAATATGATTTGCTTTGTTTCCGCTAACCTTGGTGTAGCAATCCTACCTGCCAGTGTAGCGAAAATTGCTCACGGCTTGGTAGCGATTCCTCTTCTGGAAACAGGAGCAACACAATCCTTAATGCTCGTCAGTGTACAGGGAAATTCTTTGGCAGAACATTTAGACAAAATATTCCGAAAATTGGCGATAAATTCAGAAAAACAACAGAAATAAAGTTAAATATTCTGCAAAAATATTTCCCCTACTACCATTAATAGTTATATCCCCAATTACATTAGTAACAAAATTGAACAGTAGTGGAAAATTTGAATTATGCATTACAGCAGAACACAACAACAATACTGCGCCAACTGCATAGCTGGCGCAGGATCTTGCTAATTTATCCCTACACCGCCGGGAAAACGGGTAACAGCAAATAGAGTTTAATCACAATCGCATTAACGATATCGATAAAGAATGCCCCGACCATCGGCACCACCAGAAACGCCACATGGGATGGCCCGAAGCGATCGGTAATCGCCTGCATGTTCGCAATGGCGGTAGGTGTCGCCCCTAAACCGAAACCACAGTGACCCGCCGCCAGCACCGCAGCATCATAGTTTTTACCCATCACCCGATAAGTGACAAAAATCGCATACAACGCCATGACGATGGCTTGGATGGTGAGAATGACCAGCATGGGTAATGCCAGCGATGCCATCTGCCACAATTTCAGGCTCATTAATGCCATTGCCAGAAACAGGGAAAGACTCACGTTACCCAATACAGAAACCGCTCGGTCAAAGACCCGGTAGAAACCTAACACCGACAGACTGTTACTGAGGATAACCCCGATAAATAACACACAGACGAACGTCGGTAATTCAAACCATGTACCTTGCAGAAGTTCAGATACAAAATTACCTGCCATCAGACAGATAGCGATCAAGGCGATCGTTTCCAGCATCACCAGTGCTGTGATCATCCGCCCGGTATAAGGTTTTTCAAATGCCGTTGGCACTTCGGTATCATCGGCCCTTAGCCCCGGGGTTTTTGTGTTTCTCACCAGAAAACGGGCAACCGGTCCACCAATCAAACCACCCAGTACTAAACCGAAAGTCGCACAAGCCATTGCCACTTCTGTTGCATTTTCAAAACCATAACGCTCACTAAACAGTTTACCCCAAGCAGCACCCGTACCGTGACCACCAGACAGCGTAACAGAACCCGCCAGTAAGCCCATTAATGGGTCCAGACCTAACAGTTCAGCCAGGGCGATACCCACCGTGTTCTGAACCAGCAACAAGCCAACAACGACGAAGACAAACGTGAACAGAACCTTACCACCCGCTTTCAGGCTAGCAAGATTAGCATTCAAGCCGATAGTGGCGAAGAAAGTTAACATCAAAGGGTCTTTAAGAGATAAATCAAAGTTGATTTCCCAGCCTGTTGTTTGTTTAACAGCTAAAAGAATCAGAGCAACTAACAGACCACCGGCGACCGGCTCAGGAATGGTGTATTTTTCAAGAAATGGGACTGATTGTACAAGTTTGCGCCCAAGTAATAGTACTAATGCGGACGCCACAAGCGTGCCATAAACATCAAGATGATACATCTATGTACCCCAACTATATTGTTAAAATTATGTAAGTTATTACGACGTTATACTCATCCTTTAGAAAACGCCAAAAGCAGGCAACGCTGGATTAGAAAAAAAATCTGCAACAAACACAAGTTAAAACATATAAAAATGTGACCAGGGCGAATCATGGCAACGAACAGAGTTTTTACGCAAACGATTGCTTTACGCAGTCGATCATTAAATGCGTTCTTTGTCAGTCTGGAATTTCACACCATGCTCACCTCATCCGAACCTCTTAATCTGGTGTTTCCTCAGGAGAAGTCATCTTTCTACAAATCTGATATCGGGTTACACATAATCAACTCATCACGCACGTATATTTCATCATCGTGCGTGATGATGATTTATCTCCTAGCGGTTGGAAGGCCAAATAAAATCGTTACCAACCCAACCATCGAGATCGTATTCACTCATACACTGCTCAGCAAACCCTTTCAATTGATCCACTAAGCCCGTGGCTTGGGAAGCCAATAACACATCGATTCTGATAGCTTCGTGGTTGCCGGAATAATTGCGCTCGTATAATTCATGCCTGCCAGCGAATTCCGTACCGATAGAGTCCCAAATCAGTTTCATGAGCTTGACTCGCTCAACTGCACTGTAACCATTGGAGCCACGCATGTATTTATCAAGATAAGGAGACAGTTCCGGGTTGGAAAAATCGCGGGCATGAGAATTAATATAAATCAAGGAACTACCTAGATCCTGTTCAATAATTTCTTTTACCCGCGGGTAACCCAGCGTCATAAACCAACGATAAGCTATCCCATACTCGTATCGAGGCAATAGGGCATCTCCACTCCAAGGCTCCGGGGATTTAATCATCGCATCACTGAGCGCCCAAAACATATTACGCCATGACAATACTTCACCAACCCGTGCTTGCACGCCACGAAAATCCTTCGTACCCGTAGCTTCAACACCCTTAATAAGTAACCCAGAAAGAAAATCAAGTTTAACCGCCAGTCGAGTCACACCATGCAACATAGCCCGATGAAAATAACCCGATTCAGCAAAAAATAACGAAACTTTATCTACATCTCCATAGATAAATATGTTTTCCCAAGGAACCTTCACTTTATCCAGAATCATTATCGTATCGTTCTCATCAAATCGGGACGAGAGCGGATAATCAAAAGGGCTGCCCATTTTATCAGCCGCCATGGCGTAAGAGGGACGACAAATTAATTTCACTCCCGGGGTATTCATCGGCAAGGTAAAGACCAACGCAAATTCCCGTTTCTTTATTGGTAAACCGTAATGACCAATAAAGTTGTAGTGACTAATCGCCGATCCTGTGGCAACAACTTTAGCGCCGCTGACAATTAATCCATCATCACACTCTTTTTCAACATGAATACAAATATCCCCAATTTCATCAGGTGATAAATGACGATCTATTGGCGGATTAATAATCGAATGATTCCAGTAAAACACGCTTTCTTGCGAACGGATATACCAGTTTTTTGCATTATCAGCAAAATCACCATAAATTTCCGGTTTTACGCCGAGCGAGGTAAGAAACGAAGCCTTATAATCAGGGCTTCTACCCAACCAGCCATAACTCATGCGAGCCCACGCGGCAATAGCATCACGATCAGCAATTAAATCCTGCTGTGAGCGCGGTATACGGAAAAAAGGATGTGTCACACCACAACTCCCCGTATCTGTCGCCGTGGTCAGTACGTCACGATAAGCAGGATCGTGCAAAGCGTCGTAGAGTTTCGCAACAGCTCGGGCCGGATTTTGAAAAGCAGGATGGTTGACAACATCGTGAATGCGTTCACCATAAGCCCAGACTTCCCGGCCATCATTTAGCCCATCCAGAAATTCCTTTCCATTAAGTGGGCGGGTTGTGCGGATATTACCTTCATCCGACGATTTTTGTTTCATATTTTCTGACATAGTAGATTCCTTACATTATTTATTTACCAGAAGATGGGTGAAAATAAACTATGCAGTGTTATACCCGTTATCTTTCAAGTTGCCTCTTTGTTGGCTGCACTCGCTCACCCCGGTCACATAGTTACCTATGCTCCCGGGGATTCGCGCCCTTGCCGTCGCGATGCATCTTGAAATCCATAAGGTATATTTCAAGCATCAATCAAATTGAGAAAGGAATAGAAAGGAATGACGAAAAAATATCATTATTCCATTTATAGCCATCCATTAATACATTAATTCATTCGGATGTCATTGGCTATATTGTCATGCAATAAAATATAGATTTAATAATTATATTAATCACACAATATAATTATTAACAAATTCATAAAAATATTCCAAATAATTAATAAAACTTAGCACGAAAAACAAAAATACAATTAATTAAAGATTAATCTCCGAAGTTTATTTTAATAGAATAAAACGATAACGAATAATTCATTACTTTTTCATTTCATACCCTGAAATTATTAGAAATAACAACTAATATAGTGACTTGTTGATATTTTTATTGTTAAATTATACAAAGGAAGCTATAAGCCGATTGGAGTCTGATGATGAAATGGTTAGGAAAATCGCTGGTTACCCTGTTATTACTGGTAATACTGGCAGTAATCACGGTTTATGTCGTGATGCAGACAAACTGGGGAACACATCAGCTTAGTCAATGGCTGAGTCATCACAGCCGTTATCAGGTTCAAATAGGTAATATCGAACATAACTGGTCACAACCGGGCACCCTGACATTTTCCAATATTGTCATTAGCAATCAGCAACAGACTTTCATTTTAGCGGCTCAAGTTGTCGCATTCGATTTCAACTGGCAGCAACTTACTTCCCCGCGCCATTTTCATCGTCTGTTATTGCAACAGGGCCAATTAACAATCAAAGGCCAGCAGCAATCCTTACCTTTTAGCGCCAACATTCTGCAACTTAATCAGATGGCTATTCAGTCAGAAAATGCAAGCTGGCAAATTCAAGGGCAAAACATCACTGGCGGTATCACTCCCTGGAACCCACAATCAAATACGTTGGCAGGGAATGGGGAATTTCAATTCAGCGCTGATAAACTGAATTTCAATGATATTTCTCTCGAAAAAGTCATTATACGAGGAAATAACCAGCAAAATACCCTCACTCTCCGTTCATTTGGTGCAACATTGGCACAGGGTTCGGTATCAGGTAATGGGCAACGTCTGCCTGATGGTAGCTGGCAGTGGGATAATTTACTTATCAGCAATATTCGTTGGCAAACGCCAATGACACTTGACGAGTTATTGCTAAAAACAAACAAATTACCCGCAGTTAGCATCAAAGATTTGAGTCTCACTAATGCCAAGCTGGAAGGTAAAAACTGGTCCGCTAACTATCTGGATGTCTCAGTAAAAAATGTCGGGTTAACTAACGGAAACTGGCAGGCAAAAGAGGGCATCATTGATTTCAACGTTATGGATATTACACTGAATGATCTTCATTTCACCGATGTTATTGGTCACCTTCTTCTTGCAGACAATGAACTCACTATTTCCAATCTCACTTCCCGTTGGGAAAAGGGGTTATTCCACGTCAAAGGGCAATGGAATCACCAAACAAAACAATTCAACATCACCAATGCTACGGTTGCCGGTTTAACTTATACCTTGCCACAAAACTGGCATCAGTTGCTGAAAAAATCATTGCCTAAATGGATATCGCGATTTTCCATTAACGAGCTGACAATTAACAACAGCTTACTGATTGATATTAACCCCGATTTTCCATTCCAGCTTACTGCCCTCAGTGGTTATATCTATGACATGGAATTACTGAAAGAAGGGAAATGGGGAATCTGGCATGGCTCTTCGAATCTAAGTGCCACTAGCGCAACATTTAACAAAGTTGAATTACGTCGCCCTTACCTTAAATTACATACAGAAGGAGATACACTGATCCTCGATCAATTAGATGCTTCTGTTGATAACGGATTACTGAAAGTGAAGGGTACAGTAGATCAACAGGTACAGAAGCCATTTACTTTAGATTTCCGGGGAATAGATGCAGATTTAACGATTTTGCCTCAATGGCGGTGGGTGCCGTTGAAATTACAGGGTAAAGGCAATTTCACGCTGTTAATACAGGGAGATCTTGCTGCTGATAATATTAAAAGTTCTATCGATGGTTCATTGACTGCCACGGATAAACAATCAGGTAGCGAAACTCAAGTCATTGATAAGGGGAAAATATCCACACCAAACTGTGAAACTTGTCCGGTTGTTAAGCTATAGTAACGAATATTCGGGTACCTATGTGACCGGGGTGAGCGAGTGCAGCCAACAAAGAGACAACTTGAAAGATGACGGGTATAATAGTTATTTGCTATTTCAATCCGTTAATAAAATCTCCGAACAGTATCAGCCGAAAAACCGCATTAATATCGGTGACATTAAAAACGCAATTAAATTTTACCAATGAAGTTGTAACAAGGTATAAAAAATGACGTGTATACTGCCTGAATCCATTGAAAACAAACTGCAAAATTATGACCGTATTGTTGTCGGTGGCATCATCAGAGACCAAAATAGTCATATTCTGTTCTTACAACGAGCTCCTGATGAATCCCCGCCAAATCTCTGGGAAATTCCTTCTGGCGGTGTAGAAAAAGGAGAAAATCTATTACAAACACTATCTCGTGCCCCCCCAGTGGCATATTTAATGCCACTGAGAAATCTAAGCGATAGCCGTATAAGCATTTGGCAATACCATATAGGTACCCGTAAATACCGCACCGATTCCCTGATCACCACTAACAATCACATCCAACTTCACTCTCGCTTTACTACCTTGTGCCAAACGAGCCAAATCGCCGCTCATATTTTTAAGATCGGCAACAGATTTTGGCCTGCCAACAACCGGTTTTTTGTAACGGATATCGGCATCAGCCAGAATGATATCACCACCTAGTTGACGTTCCTGCAACAACAGCCAAATCAATCCCCAACCGGTCAGGGTTGCCAGAGAAAACAGACTGCCAGCAAAGATAGTTTGGTGAGGATTTTGATTCCCGGCTTCCGGCATGGTGGTAATAAAGCTCTGACCGGTATATTGAGAAATTCGTACCCCCATTTTTTCACTGAGGGGAATATGTTTGTACCAAGCCTGTTGCAGTTCGTTGCACCAATCTGGCCGGTGAAGAATATCATCAAGTGTTGCAACCGGCTTTATCATCAGAAAATGGCGAATGGGTGTCGTTTGTGGGCTAGCAATTAGCCCACGGTTTTCAAACCCCAATTTACTGAAAAACTCCACCGCATGTTCACGAGCACTGCATACTACCCGTTTAACACCCTCCTGGCGGGCAACAGATTCCAAGGCCATTGCGATTAATTTTCCTAACCCTCTACCTTGCATGTTGGGATGCACTGCCAGAAAGCGGATTGCCCCTTCACTATCCGCATTGATATATAAACGCCCTACCGCCACCGGGTTCCCTTTCTCATCCACAACCATCTGGTGATGAGCCATCGTGTCGTAACCGTCTTTCTCAGAGCCTACAGGTTGATGCAGTGGCTTACGCAACATTTCCCAACGAAATCGATAATATGCTTCCAGTTCTTGTTCTGTTTCAGGTACTCGCAGATGATACATAGAAACTGCCCCTTTCTTTTGATCATGATGTTTAATCGGGGATGGTTGCGTTCTACTGGCTATTTTTGGTTGCTAGACCTGCAACCAGAAAGTGACTGGCCCATCGTTTGTCAGGCTGACTTTCATATCGGCCGCAAACCGCCCGATTTCTGTTTTTACACCACTTTGGCGGCATAGTTCAACAAAATAGCGATATAGTTCATCGGCCTTATCTGGGGCAGCACCACCGGAAAAACTGGGTCGCATGCCCTTTTGAGTATCGGCAGCCAGTGTAAACTGGGAGACAACTAGCAAACTGCCTCCGATTTGTTGGACGTTCAAGTTCATTTTGTCCTGTTCATCACTGAATATCCGATACCCTATCACCTTCTCACACAACCGTTTTGCCTTCTGTTGATCATCTCCTTTCTCAACACCTAGCAACACCAGCAGGCCGTGACCAATTTCCCCAACAACTTCGTTCTTAACAACAACATTTGCCTGTGTTACCCGCTGGATTAACGCGATCATATTTTTCCTTTACTCAAATAGTAGCATCAGCACACTATCCTCTATTATCCGTTCAATCCCTCATTTTGTTCAGAAAAACCGATTGCTTCGAAATAATCTGGCACTGTCTGCCTATCAACAACATGAATGCTATTGATCCCTAACGCCCTGGCCGCTTCCACATTTTCCAGCACATCGTCAAAAAACACCGCCTGATCCGGTGAAAAACCTTCTGTTTCAAGCACATATTTGAAAATATCAGGTTCAGGTTTACGCATTGCCAAATCCTGCGATAAATAGAGGTAATCAGCGGATGCCGCAATCTCAGGATAATTATGCGGCCAGTAATCCAGGTGCAAACGGTTCGTGTTGGATAACACGACAACCCGATGTCCCGCCTCACGCAATTTTTTCATTATCTGAATGACTTCAGGTCGAATATTAATAAAGATAGCATGCCATCCAGCAGCAAACTGCTCAAAACTGAGTGAAATATTCATTTCCTGGCATAAAGTATCAGCGAATTCCAGATCAGTAATTTGACCACGCTCATGTTTTTCAAACGTTTCTCCCATAGAGAAACTTTTAGTCAAAGTCGCAAGAGGTGTCCCGCTCAAATTACTCCATACCGCTAAAACTCTTTTAAAATCAATCTCAATAATCACATTACCCATATCGAAGATATATAACATAATTACCCCCTGGCTAATTAATAACTTTTTACTTTAATCGTATTTTCAATGAGAAAACAGTACGGACAAGTAAAAAGCGAATCACTTCACGGTATTTTTCTTACGAAACGATAAAGTAGCATCCAGATTAAAAAAGTCGAGTAAGGTGTTATAGTTATGTTGTGGTTCCTCCTCTGTATCGGCCTTCTTCTGGCTGGATATTTCATATATGGCAAGATTGTCGAAAAGATATTCACTATTCGACCAGAAAGAAAAACCCCCGCTCTTTCTATGGCTGATGGTGTTGATTACGTTGCTATGTCCACCCCAAAAGTTTGGTTAATTCAGTTACTAAATATTGCCGGCGTTGGTCCTATTTTCGGCCCAATTCTTGGTGCCCTCTATGGCCCGCTTGCCATGCTGTGGATTGTATTAGGCTGTATCTTTGCCGGTGCAGTACACGATTACTTCTCCGGTATGCTCAGTGTGCGTGCCCACGGTGCATCCGTGCCCGTTATCGTTGGTAACGAACTGGGCAAAGCGATGAAGCATTTCATGAACATATTTGCGGTTATTCTGCTGATGCTAGTTGGAGTCGTCTTTGTTTTGAGTCCAGCCGGCTTACTGAATAACTTGCTGAAAGAGGCAATGGGTTGGGATAACATTGCTATCTGGGTCGGTGTTATCTTTGCTTACTATATTCTCGCAACGCTGGTGCCTATTGATAAAATCATCGGTCGCCTTTACCCACTGTTTGGTGCATTGCTGCTGTTTATGTCTGTTGCGCTGATGGTCGGTTTAGCGATGAGCGATAAGCCTTTCTATTCACAAGGATTGGATTTTACCACTAACTTTAATCCGAAAGATCTGCCGGTCTGGCCATTGCTGTTTGTCACGATTGCCTGTGGCGCTATTTCTGGTTTCCACGCCACTCAATCTCCACTGATGGCACGTTGCATGCAGAATGAAAAAAATGGCCGTTTCGTTTTCTACGGTGCAATGATTGGTGAAGGTATTATCGCACTAATCTGGTGTACATTGGGCCTGAGCTTCTATGAAGATACTAACGCATTACAGGCCGTGATTGATCAAGGTACAGCCTCTCTGGTTGTTCACGAAGTGTCCACGTCTCTGTTAGGTACTGTCGGCGGTATTCTGGCAATCCTCGGTGTGGTGATTTTGCCAATTACTTCTGGCGATACCGCATTCCGTTCTGCCCGGCTTATTATTGCTGAATTCCTGAATATCCCTCAGCAACAAATGACCAAACGTCTGTTATTAAGTGTGCCAATGTTTATTGTCGGTTATCTGATTACAAAAACCGATTTCAATATCATCTGGCGTTATTTCGGTTGGGCGAACCAAACCACAGCAATGGTCATGTTATGGGCTGCTTCCGCATGGCTGCTGCGCCGTAATAAATTCCATTGGATTACCACCCTACCAGCCATGTTTATGACCGCGGTGTGCTTTACCTATCTGGCATTTGCACCAGAAGGTTTTGCGCTAAACTGGAATATCTCTGTTGTTATCGGCCTGGCAGCAATGGCGGTTGTCACAATTGCTTTCTTTGCAAAAGTCCGCGCCCAATCAGCTTCCGATAATATAAAAGCCAAAGCATTAAATGAGTAAAAACCCAAGATAGAAATTAAATATCACAACAACCCCTCACGATAAAAAGTTGAGGGGTTTTTATTGCCCATGATAAGAAACACTTATTCCTCCTGAAAATATCAGGCGAGATATCACATGGATATTGATAATTTAAGCGTTACAGCCAGAACAATGAGTGTCTACATATTGCAAGTTATGCCAAGCTCACGGCTCATTATCGTGAAAAACAATGAAAAGGAATTCATCTGGGTAAAGGATTAATTGTAGAAAATTGGGAAGTTTCCAGGCAAAGATACGATTTGTCGTTTTTAATCGTTTCCTGCTTAACTATTAAATAAAAAAACAACTCATTGAAACTCTCGCCAAATGATAATCACGCTAATCCTGCTGAATGGTGGCAAACATAAACAAGATTGACTACAATTGTTATTAGCAGCACACTACGTATAGTGTGTTAAATCATACACCACTCGAATACTAAAACTTTGCTTTAATAAATGTAGGTTTGTACGTTTTTAAATGCGATACCAAAGAGAGCAACGCCCATTAATGGCACCAAAGCTTTTCTTTTAATGGACAACCTATCTTTGAATAATTGATCGCTTGTATCGAAGTAAACGATCCTAAACTGAGTTCGATAAATTCCCTACCCTAAAGAAAGCAATCTACTACTGGGAAAGGTCTTAAATGTTTTTAGAAAACTGGAGAATCAACCATGTATATGTTTTTGCCTTTTTTACTCGCATTATTTGCGGTTATCACCACCCTATATGGAAAGTATAAAACGAGTTATACCCTATGGGGTCTTCTTTCAGTGACGACTGTAGCTTGGTTTATCCATCATGCAACTGATTCGTTAAATCTATCTTTTTAACGGGAGACAATCTGATGAATCAGGTATTAGCAACAAAACAACAGATCAGCTTCGGCATGATATTTAACCTCATTGGGTTATTTGCTATCAGTGCTGTTCTAACCCTTGCTTTCTATTATCAATTGGTCCTTTCCGAACTCCCTTGTCCGTTATGTCTGCTACAGCGAGCAGGCATGATCATGATAGGGTTTGGTTTCCTGTTTAATCTGCGTTTTGGTATCAAAAGTGCGCACTATGGCTTATCACTTATCGGCTGTGTCGTGACTGGCATTGTTGCGATCCGACAAGTATTTTTACATATCACACCCGGTGATCTCGGTTATGGTTCCGCGCTTTTTGGTATACATTTCTATACTTGGGCCCTTATCTGCTCAGTTATCGCGATTATCGGCATATCAGTCATGCTGATATTGAAAAGCCTGGAAAAAACAACCGAAGAAAAGCAAAAGACGTCTGCCATCGGTCAGATTATTATCGGATTATTTGTCATATTAATTACCGCAAATTTAATCTCCACTATTTTGGAGTGTGGCGGTGGGCAGTGTGATGACAACCCAACGTTCTATCAATTGCTCGGTAAATAATCTTCGATTTGTTCAATTTGAACAGACAAGTCCCAGAAAACTCAGGGCGCCATTGGCGCCCTAAGCATTGGTATTGCAGGAAAGATTATGCTTCTTTACTGCGATACGCACGACGGCGTTCGTTTTCCGTCAAATGGCGTTTACGCAGACGAATAGATACCGGGGTCACTTCCACCAGCTCGTCATCATCAATAAACTCCAAAGCCTGCTCCAGGGTTTTCTTAATATGTGGAGACAGGGTTGTCGCTTCGTCAGTACCAGATGCACGGACGTTAGTCAGTTTCTTACCTGTCAGACAGTTAACTGTCAGGTCATTAGAACGAGAATGAATACCGATCACCTGGCCTTCATACACTTCTGCACCATGACCAAGGAACAACTTACCGCGATCCTGTAAGCTGTAAAGTGCATAAGCAACCGCTTTACCCTGACCATTGGAAATCATCACACCGTTCTGACGGCGACCGATTTCACCCGGACGAATATCATCATAGTGGCTGAATGTTGCATACAGCAGACCGGTACCGGAGGTCATCGTCATGAACTCAGTACGAAAGCCAATCAGACCACGGCTTGGAATAATATAATCAAGGCGCACACGACCTTTACCGTCTGGTAACATATCGCGCAGATCTGCTTTACGCTCACCCAAAGCCTGCATCACATCTCCCTGATGCTGCTCTTCAATATCCAGCGTTACTTGCTCGAAGGGTTCTTGCTTACGACCATCGATCTCACGGAAGATAACTTTCGGACGGGATACCGCCAGTTCAAAACCTTCACGGCGCATGTTCTCAATCAGAACAGATAAGTGCAATTCACCACGGCCAGAAACACGGAACGCATCCGGATCTTCGGTTTCTTCGACACGCAGGGCGACATTGTGAACCAGCTCTTTCTTTAGACGCTCAAGGATTTGACGTGAGGTGACATATTTACCTTCACGTCCACAGAAAGGGGAGGTGTTAACACAGAAATACATGCTTACCGTCGGCTCATCAACAGCCAACGGTGGCAGCGCTTCAACAGCATTAGTATCACACAGCGTATCGGAAATATTCAGCTCACCCAAGCCGGTAATCGCAACGATGTCGCCCGCTTCCGCTTGCTCACTCTCAATACGCTCCAACCCCAGATGGCCCAGTACCTTACCGATTTTGCCGTTCCGGGTTTTACCTTCACTATCAATAATTGTGACGTTCTGGTTTGGCTTAACAGTACCGCGCTTAATACGGCCAATCCCGATAACACCAACATAATTGTTATAGTCCAGCTGAGAAATCTGCATCTGGAATGAACCATTAAGGTCAACTTTCGGTGGCTCTACATGATCGACAATCGCCTGATACAACGGCGTCATATCTTCCGCCATATCATCATGATCGGTACCGGCAATTCCCATCAATGCCGATGCATAGATAATGGGGAAGTCCAGTTGCTCATCAGTCGCACCCAGATTGACAAACAGGTCAAACACCTGATCCACAACCCAATCAGGGCGTGCACCAGGACGGTCAACTTTGTTAATGACCACAATCGGTTTCAAACCATGAGCGAACGCTTTCTGTGTCACAAAACGGGTCTGAGGCATTGGCCCGTCCATAGCATCGACCAGCAATAGTACACTGTCAACCATGGACATAACACGTTCTACTTCACCGCCGAAATCGGCATGTCCCGGAGTGTCTACGATATTAATACGGTAGTCATTCCATTTAATGGCGGTATTTTTTGCAAGAATAGTAATTCCCCGCTCTTTCTCCAAATCATTGGAGTCCATCACACGTTCTGTCGCTGTCGCACGGTCACCGAAAGTACCGGATTGTTGCAGCAGCTTGTCAACCAGGGTAGTTTTACCGTGGTCAACGTGCGCGATGATGGCGATATTACGCAATTTTTCGATCACAAACTTTGCCTCAGGCATTTTATAAATGGCGCGCTATTGTACACACATTGGTCGAAGGACTAAACAGGATCACAATAATCTATGCTTAACAACTTGATAACAATGAAATTGTGATCCCTTTCACGCCCATAAACAGACGCACTTTCGGCACAAATGCACTAATATTGTGCTTCGCAGTAACATAATTGCACCAATTTAGTGCAACATTCCCAAATATCAAGCTATCCCATCACGGGTATACTCACAACACAGTATATGGCAAGGCGTTAAAAAGTTGGCACGCTTTTCGCAAATGCTTTCGTGATTGAATTGATTTTCACAACTATAAGTTTGCAAACGTGTAAAGTAAAACGATGTGACTGTGTTTTCTTTAGTCTTAACCACGACCATTTTATCAAGACCGACACAAACCAGGAGAAACCAAGTATGTCCGTTGAACATGTTTTAACCATGATTGAAGAGCATCAGGTGAAGTTTATTGATTTGCGTTTCACTGATACCAAAGGCAAAGAACAACATATGACCATTCCTGCTCATCAGGTTAATGCAGACTTCTTTGAAGATGGCAAAATGTTTGACGGATCTTCAATCAGCGGTTGGAAAGGGATTAACGAATCTGACATGGTACTGATGCCAGACTCAAGTACAGCCATGCTTGATCCCTTCTTTGACGATGCCACATTGATCCTACGTTGTGACATTCTGGAACCGGGCACCATGCAAGGTTATGATCGTGATCCCCGTTCCATCTCCAAACGTGCTGAAAACTTCCTGCGTTCAAGCGGAATTGCCGATACTGTCCTGTGTGGACCAGAACCTGAGTTTTTCCTGTTTGATGATGTGCGCTTCGGCAATGCCATGTCTCATTCTTACTATTACATCGATGATATCGAAGCTGCATGGAATTCCGGGACGCAATACGAAGGCGGTAACAAAGGCCATCGGCCTGCGGTAAAAGGCGGTTATGCTCCGCTGCCTCCTGTTGATTCTTCGCAGGATTTACGTTCAGCGATGTGCCTGACGATGGAAGAGATGGGGTTGGTTGTAGAGGCTCACCATCATGAAGTAGGAACAGCAGGCCAAAATGAAATCGCTACCCGCTTTAACACCATGACCAAAAAAGCGGACGAAACCCAGATTTACAAATACGTCGTACATAATGTCGCGCACAATTTTGGCAAAACCGCAACCTTTATGCCAAAACCACTGGTTGGTGATAATGGTTCCGGTATGCACTGCCATATGTCTCTGTCTAAAAACGGTACTAACTTGTTTGCCGGTGACAAATACGGCGGTCTATCTGAACTGGCGCTATTCTACATTGGCGGTATTATCAAACATGCTCGTGCGCTGAACGCGTTTACCAACCCGACAACCAACTCTTATAAACGTTTGGTTCCGGGCTATGAAGCACCGGTGATGCTGGCCTACTCTGCCCGTAACCGTTCGGCATCTATCCGTATTCCCGTTGTTGCCAGCACCAAAGCTCGCCGTATTGAAGTACGTTTCCCTGATCCGGCGGCTAACCCTTATCTGGCATTCGCCGCTCAATTGATGGCTGGCCTTGACGGCATCATCAATAAAATCCATCCCGGTGATGCGATGGATAAAAACCTGTATGACCTACCACCGGAAGAAGCCAAAGAGATCCCCACTGTCGCCTCTTCTCTGGATGAAGCACTGGCAGCACTGGATGCCGATCGCGAATTCTTGACCCGTGGCGGTGTTTTCACCGATGACGCCATTGATGCTTATATTGACTTAAAAAACAGTGAAATAGAGCGTGTCCGTCTGACACCACATCCACTGGAATTTGAACTCTATTACAGTGTGTAATTAGCAGCGCCGTTTCCGCTGATCATTTTTTGTTGCCGTGAAACCTTTAGCCCATCTTTGGATGGGCCCTTTTCCTACCATCTACATTTCAGGCTTTGACTGGGTTTTACGCTCGAACATGATACAGTGCACCAAAAAAGTGCAGGAGTGTGGATGAAAACGGAAAATCTGCCCGATAGCGGGCAAATATTAAATTCGCTCATTAACAGTGTACTGGTACTGGATACTGATCTCGTCATCCGCTATGCCAACCACGCAGCACTACAATTATTCGCTCAGAGTGCCCGTAAATTATTCGGTACACCTCTTCCAGTGCTGTTCAGCTATTTTTCACTGGATACAGAATTGATGCGCTCTAGTCTGGTCAGTGGTCAGAGTTTTACTGATAACGAAGTAACATTAGTGGTTGAGAACCGCTTTCACATTATGTCGCTCAGTGCCCAACCCATTTCCGAGCAGTTCATCTTGCTGGAACTGGCGCCTATGGATAGTCAACGCCGGTTAAGCCAAGAGCAGGTACAACAAGCTCAGCAGATAGCCGCACGGGAATTGGTTCGGGGGCTGGCACATGAAATCAAAAACCCCCTTGGTGGGTTGAGAGGAGCCGCACAATTACTGTCAAAAGCACTGCCTGATCCTGCTTTGCAGGAATACACCCAGGTGATTATTGAACAAGCCGACCGATTGCGCCATCTGGTAGACAGATTGCTTGGCCCACAACATCCGGGTGAACGAATTAAACAAAGCATTCATTATGTTGCTGAACGGGTCTCCCAGTTAGTCTCGCTGGAAATGCCGGATAACGTCACACTGGTAAAAGATTATGATCCCAGTTTGCCAGAATTGGCCCACTATCCTGATCAAATTGAACAGGTATTGCTAAATATCACCCGTAATGCCTTACAAGCGCTAGAAAAACAGGGGGGAACCATTACTCTCCGCACTCGTACTGCTTTTCAAATTACCTTGCATGGCAAGCGCTATCGTCTGGCTGCCAGAATTGACGTGGAAGATAACGGGCCGGGTATCCCACCACAAATTCAGGACACCTTGTTTTACCCAATGGTCAGTGCTCATGAAGGTGGAACAGGTCTTGGTCTATCCATTGCTCGCAATTTAATAGACCAACACTCTGGCAAAATAGAATTCACCAGTTGGCCGGGACACACAGCATTTTCTATCTACTTACCAATTAAGAAATAGAGGATAACGATGCAACAGGGAAAAATCTGGATCGTCGATGATGACAGTTCAATCCGCTGGGTACTGGAGCGGGCGTTAAGTAACGCGGGGATGGAATGTACCAGTTTTGCAGACGCTGATAGCGCCCTGACCGCACTAGCCCAAAACACGCCTGATGTACTGATTTCGGATATCCGTATGCCGGGAATGAATGGGCTAAACCTGCTGAATAATATCAAACAGAGCAACCCGTTGCTGCCAGTCATCATTATGACCGCTCATTCTGATCTGGATGCTGCGGTCAGTGCTTATCAGCAAGGGGCTTTTGACTACTTACCAAAACCCTTTGATATTGATGAAGCCGTTGCTTTGCTGGAACGGGCACTTAGCCACTCCCGCGATCAGAATCAGCCAACTAAAAACCCGCAGGTCGTCACACCCGTTTCTGACATGATAGGAGAGGCGCCTGCCATGCAGGACGTTTACCGCATTATCGGCCGCCTCTCCCGTTCCTCTATCAGCGTCCTGATTAATGGCGAATCCGGTACCGGAAAAGAGCTGGTGGCCCATGCGCTACACCGTCACAGCCCACGGGCCAATGAGCCATTTATTGCCCTTAACATGGCAGCCATCCCTAAAGATTTAATTGAGTCAGAGTTGTTTGGTCATGAAAAAGGGGCTTTCACCGGCGCTAATCAGGTACGTCATGGGCGGTTTGAACAGGCTAATCGCGGTTCACTGTTTCTTGATGAAATTGGTGATATGCCTCTGGACATTCAGACCCGTCTGTTACGGGTATTGGCGGAAGGTCAGTTCTACCGAGTTGGCGGTTATGCTCCCGTAAAAGTGGATGTGAGAATTATCGCGGCAACCCATCAGGATCTAGAACGTTTGGTAGAGCAAGGAAAATTCCGTGAAGATCTCTATCACCGCCTCAATGTTATTCGTATGCAATTACCGCCGTTACGTGACAGAGTGGAGGATATCCCTCGCCTGACGCGTCATTTCCTACAACAGACCGCCAAAGAGTTGGGCGTAGAAACAAAGATTCTCCATCCTGACGCAGAAATGGCCTTAATGCGCTTACCCTGGCCGGGCAATGTTCGCCAGTTGGAAAATATCTGCCGTTGGCTGACAGTCATGGCGGCAAGCCAAGAGGTACTAGTACAAGATTTGCCGTCTGAATTATTTGAACCCCATCATACCGAAATCGGCACAACAACATCTGTAAATACCGTACCCGCAAATAGAACACCTACCAATACCATACCGGAAAACTGGTCGCAGCTACTTGCCCAGTGGGCAACAAATGCCTTGGAAAATGGTCAGCAGGATCTGCTATCTGAAGCATTACCATTATTGGAGCGTACCTTACTTGATTGTGCACTTAAGCATACCAAAGGCCATAAACAAGATGCTGCCCGATTGCTGGGTTGGGGACGCAATACTATTACACGGAAGTTAAAAGAACTTGGGTTGGAGTGTTGAAACAAGGCTATAATCGCCCCGTTTCTATCTCTCTTACCAGTGCTGATATATCTACACCGTAATTCATTAACGTTTCCGACTCTGGTCCGCATACCTGCTCAGGAATCCGTTGACGTTGATAGTGGAGATTCTTTCTCTTCTGAAAGCCCTTAGTAAACAGTATATCAGCTCGCAATGCTTCAAAACTGTAACCACGACCAACAAGATTCACCACGCTAATCAGGTTGTTCAGACTCTCTATATAAGCATTGGAGATCGGGTGGTCGAAGTAAGCAAAAACATCATCGTGCCAGTTATCTATAGCTTTAACGAGTGGGTCAAAATGCACCTTCATTTCAGGTGTTATCTGTCTAAGCCAAACATAGTAAGCTTGCTGTGCCTCGTACCTATTTTTGAAGTTCCAGATGTCGAAAAATGACTCTTTCAGCTCGTAAGCATAACCCAGCTCAGGATAGTTGAGTATCCAGTCAGATAATCGCATATATTCGGCATCTGTCTGCTCGTGGCGACGTTTCAGCAACACAAAGTGATCTTTCATCAGTCTTCGACGCTGCTGAACGTTCAAGCCGCCTCTGATGACCTTTAGCACTCTTTCTAGTGACTCATTCGCCATACGGACAACATGAAACTTATCGATGATAACCGTAGCGTCAGGGATCATAGTAGCCACTGCATCTCTGTATGGTCGCCACATATTCATAGCTACATAGCGCACCTGATAGCGATCTTTTCGTTTAGTTAGGTAGCGCATAACAGAGGCTTTGTTATTGTTATCGAGCATATCAACAATGGTTTGCAGCTCGATATTGGCGATAACGCACCGGGGTTTTATGATATGGATTTCGTCAATACCCAGCCATTTAGGCATTTCAAAATTGAGGGTCTTTTCCAGTCGCTCACAGGAGTCGTGAAATATATTACGAACAGTCTTTTCATCCACGCCTACGTCCTCTGCTACGCTGGAGAAGGTGCGCCGTAGACTCTCGCGCTCGATGTATTGGATCAAGCGGTGAGTCATTTGCCGCTTACCATCCTTGTGCGGTACTGGTTCCATAAACGTCTTACAACATACTTGACAGCGGTAGCGGCGGCGATTCAGTATAATCCCTGTCCGCTTGCCATTGACAGGAGTATCCATGATCACCTCATCACGACGGCCAAAGCCAACGATTCGAGAATGTTTGCAGTGGATGCAGTGAGTAGGTGGGCTGGCAGTTCCTACATGTACCTGGTAATCATGCTCCAGTTCGGAGACAGACAGGACGACATAATCAGGCCAGTTAATGATGTTTGCCATAAATAGCCAACTTATTCTTTGTCAGTTATTCTACGAGCGTTACACTCCAAGCGATCAAAACATTCTCCGCGACCGATTTTATTCGCTTGATAATTTTCTGGCGTTCTGTTTTGTCGTGACACTGGTGAGCCTCCTCAACAAGCTCTGCAAGGTTAGTGTGCATCGTGTTGGTAATATCAAAATTAGGTAATGATAGATGTTTGAACACATCCGCAACTTGAATGGATACATTGTGACTGTTAATCCATTCTTGAACAGTTAATGAATTCAGTAATCCGCACAAATAATACGCTGTTTCTTTGTTATCAAAGGATGCAAAGTATACTTTGTGATCTGGAATATAAACACGTTCGCCAACAACAGGTACATTCTGAAAGCTTGCAACCGCTGCATAAAACGATGAGGACATTTCCGGCCATATCACTTTCCATGGTTTGAAGGTGTAATCACCAACATTATAAACAGCATGGTAAGGAGCACCTTTCATTTGGCGACGATAGGTAGAACGTTCCAGCAACAGTCTCTCGAACCCCTTAAACCATGCTAAGGTTTTTTTCATCTTCGGGGAATGCAACTGTGCATCCGCACTCTCGTACTCAGCATTTGAAATACCTGTGTTTGGTACGAATGTAAACAGCCTTTGTTCAACATCATCATAATCTGGAGCATCAAGTTTCAAGTAGCACTCATCGAAATCACTCGCTCCCTTAATTAAAGGGTAAAGCATATCGGGCTCTACCCATTGAGTTTTCTGTGGCCCAATGTCTTTCCGTCCAGCTTCAGGGCGGCTTTGAATCTGAACGAGAGTGCCATTGTTTTGCAAGATTGGAACAAAATAAACTCCGTTAAGATCCGTGGTAATCCCCTTCCGCCCTTTAGTCCATTCACACTGTAATGATAGATATTTAATCGCATTGAAGCGCCCAGGAGCGAGTATCGCCCACGGAGAACCTTCATCACCAACCGGAAACGCTTCTTTTGTCGTATGAGAAATAGCTTTCAGCACGTTATTAAGAGGTGTGCAGGGCCTAATAGCTTTCCTGTGACCAGGATTAGCTGACCATACCCTGTAAGCTACGGGGTATTGTGCGGTGACGATGGATTTTCGAAACAGCGCAACAGACGTGTGGTTGCTTGCATCTTCAAATGGTTTTAATTCCTTCATGTCATCAACAGACAATGGTTGAAGATAAAGTGAATCCTCTCGCTGTGAATCTAGTTTAAATGTTCTAAAACCTGCTGATGATGGGTTCTTAAAAAGTGTGCCAGTGATGACAAACGCTAGTTTGCCACCTATATCCAGCCATTTATCGGAGACCGTATAGGTTATCATGGCAGATATATCAAGTTCATTCCCACCATGGCGTTTGGTCTTAGAAAAAATACCATAGTCTTCACACGTTGGTTTAACACGTTCACGATAAAGGTCAGGTAGCTTTGACCATCTAACCCAAGGAGGATTGCCAATAACTAAATCAAATTTACCTGCTGCCGCTGACCAGAAGAAGTTCCTGACAATCCGAAACCAAATACCGTTCCATTGTTTTCTGTGTAGATTTAACACTTGATCATAGGTATGTCGGAGTGGTTTGTCCCAGTTCGATAGCTCTTCTTGGGTGACTATACTTGCTGCTGTCAGTTTTTGGCTGGATTTGTCGAACTCTAATCCCTGCTCAACATCTTTGCCCATTCGTTCAAAAACAAAATCGAGGCGCTCCCTGTTTAAAGCTAACTCAACAGGCAAGTGAATATTCAGTTTGGCTACCTGACTTCCAATGTTGTATTCAACAATTCTATTTTTTCCAGAGGGGATCTCCGCAGGTGAATAAATGGCATCAGCCATTAGTACAGGAACCTCAATATCCATTCCTGGACATGCAGCGAGAAGGTCTGCAATTTCCATCAGGAAATTTACACGAGCAGTCTGAACAGCAAGCGGGTTCAAATCAAAACCCCATACACTATCACATAGGTTTTTGATAACTTTAGACACACTCCACCCCTGTATTGCCGCCAGCTCACGTTTTTTGCGAATCACCGCCAGTAAGAATGCCCCGGATCCACAGGTAGGATCTAACACACGCTTCTCTAATAATGTGTTGTTAGCAGCTCTCTGAAGCGTAAAATCAACCAACCAGTCTGGGGTGTAAAATTCACCAAGGCTCTGCCGGAGTTTGCCAGGAACAAGACCTTGGTATAGATCTCGCAAAACATCCCTTGTCCTAGATAAGTGATCAAGCCGATATAACGATAAAACCGAGAGCAACCGCCTCAAGGAAGGTAGTAACGCCGGAACAACCTTGTCTCTAGCAAGGCCAATATACCAGCTAAAAATAGCCTCTTCGACAAAACCGTTAATGCCTGCTTCCCTGAAAATGGCCGATTTCTCGACAGAGTAGTCCAAATAATTCACCAACTCGTCATCATCTTTTTGAGCCGACATACTCTGAGCAGGTTGAGTCGACGATGTTAATCCATGTGCTGATACAATCTCGGCAGCTAACAGTTTAATGAGTATCGAATTGTAAGTATGAATGACAAATAGCCGTGCCGATGTAGAATCTTCCCGAAAACCATTCCAAATAAATGCAATCTCTTTGTTAATAGCCTCTGTTTGTGAAATTGACATATCAGCAACTTGGCCGTACAAAGTTCTCCACTCCTCAAAAAGCATTTTAATTTTGTTGTTGCCTTGCTGTTTTAAGTAGTAAAGCAGGCCATCAGACATAGCCTGCATAAATTCACGAGCATCTGCTGACCCATGTCCAAAATCAGCCAATAGGTTCTCAGTTGTTAAGGCTTTTCGCGTATCGGAGACAAAAGCGTCAATCACCAAATCGACCGCATAGGTTGAAAAGGGAATTAAGTGTTGAGTATGAATCTGATCACCATGGACCTGAGCAAAACAAATGTGTTCACCGTCAATAGCTATTCCAATGAAATCAGATTCAGGAATTCCTGTTTTCGCTGACTCACACTGTATATATGGCAAAAGTCGTTCTTCTGTGGCACTTTTGAAGCCAGGGCTGTCCTTCTTGCCACGAAACAAACCTGGCGCTTTGAATTCAATGATTACGTGATTATGGCTTGAGTCTTTACGCCCTCGCTCAGCATTCAAATGAAGACCAGTTGCATCTTCTATCACCTTCATCCAAATGTATCGAACTTCCTCTTCGCCTTTCCAAGGCTTTAGGCGCTTTTCCTGAATAGCTTCGTATGCGTCTTGACTCATTACGTACCACCTTGTAAACCGGTGTAAAAATTTTCCCAATTATGGACCTGAACAATAATAGCATCAACCGTATAATCCGATTTTAAAATATTTAATCAGATAAGGCTGTTCAATACAGAATGCCGTGTCAACAATTCGGCAAGTTAGGGATCGTCATAACTGATTGACTGGCTGTATTTTATCTGATAAAACCAGTATCAAACGTGATTAATTTACGATCAATCGAGATAATAGAATCGACAAAAGGCAAGATTGAGCAGCATCTATCACCCTCCGGTTGAAAACGACAATTTTGTCCAAGTGAACAGAGCATATCTGAAAGAACAACTTTTCCTGATAAGGAGAAACCAATAACCTCAGAAATCCTGATATATACCTTTTGAGAATGTGGGGCACACAACCAACGCAGGAGTATGTTGCTATTTAACTCTGATCGAATACGGAGGTATCTTGAGTGCCTGTAACGCACAGTAAAAATACTCACAGAAGATCGCTGAATTGAGTCTGTAAAGTTCGGCGATGTAACAACATATTGTCTCACCAAGTGAGCAATAACCTAATTAAAAAAATCACAGCCTTCGTTGTGATTTAAATTCAAACTAGTAATTAAAAGGTTGGTTTAAGATGATGAAGTGGTGCCGGATTATTATGGCGATTATTTTGTTTTATTCTCTTTTCGTTGGTATGATGCCAGGGCGCGAGCATACTTTTTTACCCCCCCCTTGAATGAACCGTAATTATATGATCTCATTCTCCTTATTTTTCTTTTTAATACTCGCCCATGAATCCGAACCAGACCCT